>JANRJR010000055.1:0-6884 GCA_033763845.1 Gammaproteobacteria bacterium
GATGCTGAAAAAATTCTGCAAAAATTAAATTTGCCTTATAGAGTCGTTGTCCTTGCTGCAGATGATACAGGTTTTGGTGCAGCAAAAACGTATGATTTAGAAGTCTGGTTGCCGTCACAAAACATGTACCGTGAAATTTCGTCATGCAGTAATACAGAAAGTTTCCAAGCGCGCCGTATGCAAGCGCGCTATAAAAATTCCCAGACCAATAAAACCGAGTTTATTCATACCTTAAATGGTTCTGGATTAGCCGTGGGCAGAACGTTAGTTGCTATTATGGAAAATTATCAAGACAAAGACGGCCGTGTTCATGTTCCTGAAATATTAAAGCCATACATGGGTGGCGTAGAAATAATTTAAACCAATCGCACACTGCTTTGAAATTGAGTTGGACTCACATCTCGTCCGCTTCGCGGAGAACCATTTCCATGTGTCCATCCCAACAAACTTTCTTGACTGCTGGAACGCCCACGCCCTATAGATTTCTTAGGTTCATGAGCCAGCATCGTACGTTTCGGCACACTATTTTTCGTCTGATTCGCAATATATTTCTGATAACTCTCACGACCTTTTCGCGTGGACAACATACGATAAACGTGTTCAGCAAATTTTTTCTTTTCCGCATCACCTTCAAAAGATTCATATTTATCTTTGAGGAATGCTTTTGCAGTCGGGCTTTCCGATGCAAGTCCAAACGCTTTGGCAAAAATGCCAGGCTTTGGATCTTTAGCGACTTCCGCTTCTATTTCAGCAGCCGTCGTTCCTAAAAATTCATACGCATTCATTATTCCATTTTTTTGAAGCACTTTCACTGTTCTCTCGTGCATATGCTCGTCATATATTTCGCGTCCACGGCTTTTACGAATTAATTCAGCGCAGTGCGCTAATTTTTGTTTCGCACCATGCTCTTTGATCTTCGCCTCTAAACGTTCTTTAACGTATTCAGAAGGGCCTAACTTCTTTTCTTCTAAGCCCAATATGATTTTTATTTTGGTTAAGAAGCTGCGCGTATTTTTCGCTTCGGCATATTTTTGTAATTCATCACGATCAACACCCAACACTTCATAAGGATCTTCATGAGCATCATCCAAGTCTTTCATCGTTTTATCCCATGCACGATTTTCTTGAATGGTTTTCCAAATTTTAACGACGACCATGGTCGCCAATACTGTGGTCAAGACCGCCGCAAAAATTAATGCGCCAACAGGATTTGCCGCGGTTGCAAACATAAACGGCGCAATTAATCCTGATAACGCAAATAATCCCAATGTTTTAACAATTTGACTGCCTAATCTGACTTTATGTAAATATGTTAGCGTTCCATTTCTTGAAGCTTGTAAAACTTCTTTTGCCGTACCCCATGCTCGCAGCGCATTCATAAACCCCAAAATGGCTAATGCGCCCGTAAAAATGAATGGTCCTGCACCTGCAATTGCAGCTAATGGTCCACTCGCAATAACACCAAATCGAACTAAGTCGACTAAAACCATGGTATTAATTAAGAGCAACAGTAATACACTCAAAACAGCAATAATTACTGCAGGTTTTTCACGTTGAACGATTTTTTTAACGGTGATGATAAAATTAGCGATTTCAACCGGAATAGAGAGAGACGCCATATAATATCTAACAAGATTATTTGCTAAGCGTGCCAGCCAAAGAAAACCGGCGAATACGCCTTGATAAATTCCATGCCAGAAAGTACGCCCTAAACGGCTGCGACGGCGACGAGAAGCGGTAGGATAACCATCAAGTTCTATGGCATCATATTGTTCACTTGTTAAAGTGTAGCGATCTTGATCTTGCGGCTCAAACATAACGTTCCCCTTACTCTTATCGAGGTAATTTTACCTCAATTGGGACCAGTGTAGGGGGTCAATTAAGCGAAATAAATCGATATAAAATCAAGACTGGTTAACTTTTGGTTAATCTGAGGCCATGTTCGGTCAAAACCCCGTCCAACCTGACATCATGGGAGTGCGGCGCCAACGCCTCGACTTCCTGGAAGGCATACCCAACACCTATATATATAGGTGTATTAAAAGGAGGACGTCGGGTAATACCTTGGAGGGTATGGTCATAATACCCCTGCCCCATACCCAGCCGATGACCCGTTTTATCAAACGCTGTCAGGGGAATCAAAATAATATCTAATTGGTTAATCCCAACAGGATTTTTATGTTGTGGCTCTAAAATCCCAAAACGATTGGGAATTAATTTATCAGAAGAACTGTACTCGAAAAACATTAAAGTTTTATGTTGAGAATCTAATTTTGGCAAAAATATTTTTTTATTTTCAGCAAAACAATAGTCCATCATATTTTTTAAATCTATTTCACCATCAAATGCCATATACGCGCCTATGTTTTTATATTGATCCATATTTTTAATTTTTTGAAATTCTTCGGCTATTTTTTGAGAAGCTTCTTGACGAAGACTGGCAGTCAAGGCATTTCTTTTTTCACGCATTAATTTTCGAATGGCATTTACATCACTCACAAAAAAATCTCCCGTTCACAAAACCTAAAAATTCATCTACAATGACCGCCCTTATTTATAATCCGAAAGGAGCAAATATGCAAAACCACGAAGAAGATAGGACACTTCCCGTAAAAATTTTTCAACTCTCCCCCGCTACACTAAAACCGATCAAAATAGCCATTACAGATTCGTTTGATAAAAATACCATTAATGCTCAAACAAAAACCATTCAAAAAACAGAAAGAACATCCCGACTCAGCTTTACCGATCATTATTCAAGCCATGATATCCCGACACTTTTACAACAAATTGATCTACTTTCTGAAATCTCGCCTCTCGTTGAAAAAATACCCGTCATCGAAATTCCGTTAAATATCAAAGGCCACATGGCAGTACTTCGCATCGAACGCTCTTCCCTAAATAGAATTGAAGCCGCATCGTTGTGTCATTTTGATGAGACGATTAGCCAGTGGCGTGCAGAACGACGCTTTAAATCCACCATCGAAAAAGCATTAAAAGCCTATTACCCTAACAGCCCAGGGCTTTTTATTGGCTCACCCAACAAAACAAACGAAGTAATTGTTGAGGAAAAATCAGAAGTAAACTCTGCGCTTAAATTTGAACCCAGTGACACTTGCACAGAAGACTTACCTGGCAGTGGACGAAAAAACAAAAAGTGGTTATTAGGTCAGATACATGACGCGTCCACTGAAAATTTAAATCACAACTATAATACAGTCGTTTTACCGCCATCACTGAAAACATTCACACTAAATACCCTGACCGATGAAACCCTCAATAAAATTCATCGATGCCATAAAGCCCTTAAAATTCAACGCTTATGGAACGCAGGAAAAGGCAATTATTATCAAAGCCTGATTATTTCTGACGGAGACAGAGTACCGTCTAAAGTATTTTTGGAAGAATTGAGATGCTTTATTGATACACACAGACCTTTCTTTTTTATGTTCGAAAAACTAGCCAATACTAAAAATTATAAGCACTACAACCGTATTAAAACCTATTATGAAACCCTAGAGATAAACTACTGGGACAAAAAATTATCTCAACAACAAATCCCTCATCCAAAAGAATTAACGATTAAATATCCGGATCAATATGGGATAGGCAATATAGGTGTTAATTTATCTAAAATAGATTATGACAAGCGTTATGCGACACGAAAAAGCTCATTACTGCTGTTTGTGCGAGAACTATTTACTTCGAAAAAACTGCATGCGACAGCAGATGATAAAAAGGAAATTGAAACCCGAATAAAAATTGTTGCCGGCAACCGTGCAGATATCAACGCCCATCATCAGCAATAAGCCAAAAAAACGGACATCAAGGTGACGCGTGGTCGTTGCCTTGAACCCAGAGGTCAAGGTGGAATCAGACATTTCATCTTTAGGCTTCTGGGTTGAAACCAGCTTGCACACCAACGAACATTAATCCAATTCCCTGCTTAAAGCGTATCGGTTCAAGAACGCATCACGTCACCGTGTGTCCGTGGGAATAGTATACGCTCATCTTTTTATGAGACAATAACGTCATGACAACACAACCTCCTGCAGACATCAGCCGCGAACAATTCGCCGAAATCAAAGGCTATCTTTGCGGTTTTATTTGTTCAGGCGCTGCCAGCGAAGGAAAACTCTGGCTGCACACACTCGAAGCGAATCTCAAATCCTTTGACAGCAGCATCGCACTTCAACGTGATTTGCTTATCGAACTATACAAACAAGTGGCTGACGATATTCATCAAGAACATTTAGGGTTGCAACACACCCTATTCGAAAAAGAACAATCTCTCACTAAGCGCGCGTATGCACTCAAAAAATGGTGTGTCGGATTTTTAGCCGGACTTCGACAAGCTGGACTAAATCTTCACGATGCGGAATTGCAACAGACTTTTCTGGAAAAAATTGACGAATTTGATGGCGTTGCTAATTTAGAATTACACAGTATTGAAATACGCGACGAAGACGAAAATGCATTCAACGAAGTCGCACGTCACATTGAACACGGCGTACTCACCATCTACCATCTTTTTAATCACGGAAACTCTAAACACTAACGAGGATGACATGACCATTGTAACTCCCGCAGAATTTAACGCCCGCCGCGATAAATTATTTAAATTTCTCGGAAATGATATTGGTATTATTCATGGCGCAACTGAAATCATTCGCAATGGTGATGTGCATTTTCCGTTTCGACAAAACAGTAATTTTTATTATTTAACGGGATTTAACGAACCCGATGCGATTGCGGTATTTAAAGACGGTGAATTTATATTATTTAATCGCCCTCGGAATCCTGAACGCGAAATCTGGAACGGCAAACGCGCCGGACAAGAAGCTGCGGTTCAGCACTTTGGTGCAACACATGCTTATCCCATTGAATCCTATAACGATAAAATTAAATTTTTTACTCAAAATAGAAAAGCTCGTGATGATAAAGAGATTCAAAAATTTCTATCAGAGTGCCGTTTAATTAAAAGCCCCGATGAAATCAAAACCATGCGCAGGGCTAATGAAATCTCGATTAATGCTCATCTTAGCGTATTGCAAAATGCCAAATCTCATCAACATGAATACGAATTACACAGTATTTTTGTGGCTGAATGTTTACGTCAAAATAGCCAGGCCATGGCATATCCCCCTATTGTTGCCGCAGGCAAAAACGCCTGTACGTTACATTACATTGAGAATAATCAAAAAATAAACAAAGACGATATTGTTTTAATTGACGCCGGCTGTGAATTTGAAAACTATGCATCGGATATTACGCGAAGCTTCCCCATTAACGGAAAATTTTCGTCACAACAAAAAGCGGTATATGAAATTGTTTATGAAGCACAACGTGCTGCGATTGAAAGCATTAAACCTGGATTAGCCTGGACGGTGCCGCAAGAAATTATTGTTAAGATTATTACGCAAGGCCTAAAGGACTTAAAATTATTCAAGAACGACCACAAAGAATACTACATGCACAACTCTGGACACTGGCTAGGATTAGACGTGCATGATGCCGGTGGCTATCCTCACACCTTACAACCTGGCATGGTACTAACGGTTGAACCCGGCTTATATATTCCCGAATGGAATATTGGCATCCGCATTGAAGATGATATTGTCGTGACCGAAAAAGGCCATGAAAATCTCACAGAAAAATTACCGCGTAAATACTCCGACATTGAAGCACTCATGCAATCATGACAGATTTTGATATATTAATTATTGGCGGTGGATTAGTAGGCACAACACTCGCCATTTCGCTAAAAAATTCAGCTTTTAAAATTGGCCTAGTTGAAGCGTTTATTCCGCCCGAACATTCACAATCCACGCAAGACATGCGCTCTATTGCATTAAATTATCAAAGCCGAAAAATATTTGAGAAATTAAACATATGGCCTGATATTGAACAATTTGCAACACCCATCAAGAAGATTCACATTTCCGAAAAAGGCGCTTTTGGACATGCTTTACTAGAAGCCAGTGATTTATCAGCGGACCTAGAAACAGACTCTTTTGGTTCTGTGATCCCTATACCCTATTTATATAATTCCCTCCAAAACCATTTAGAAAACATTGAACTATTACGACCAGCGAAATTATCTAATTTAATTCAACATAAAGACTACTGGGAATGTGAAATTAATAACAAAAAATATAAAACAAGATTATTAATAGCCGCCGATGGTGATAAATCTTTTATTCGCGATTTTTTAAAATTACCTACAGAAAAAACAGATTTTCATCAGACCGCTATAGTCACAACACTGCTAGCCTCAAAAAATCATAATAATACCGCTTATGAGCGTTTTACCGATTTAGGCATTTTGGCGTTACTGCCATTACAAAATAATAGACTAGCCTGTATATGGACCAGTGATAATTCTAATATAGACAATATTAAAAATAATTTAATTCAAATTACGCAAGATGCTATTGGCCATCGATTAGGGCTATTATCAACCCCTGGAAATATCCAGACTTATCCTATTCATGAAATAACTGCGAAAACACAAACTCTACCTAGATTTATTTTATTAGGCAATTCCGCGCATGTATTACATCCGGTTGCAGCGCAGGGCTTAAATTTAAGTTTGCGGGATGCAGAGTGTTTGGCGAAAATTTTAATGGATACTAAAGATTTATCTGATCCCAGCATTGAAACTCACTATGAAAAATCACGTAAAACAGACCAAAATACAACATTAAAAATTACCAATGGTATTGTGAAATTATTTAGCTCGAAAATATTCCCGATGAAACATTTACGCTCAACGGGATTATTTGTGTTTAACCTCATAACCCCTTTGAAAAATAAATTTTGTGAGAAAACAATGGGATTATAATCCCTGCTTTACTTATTTTTTATTTTTTTTAGTTTTAGCG
>JANRJR010000056.1:0-45298 GCA_033763845.1 Gammaproteobacteria bacterium
CGGTTAACATTGCAGAGTGCAGGTGAAACGCTGCCCACTGCGACTGTCGTAAGTTTGGTGGGAATGGCGGCAAGTAGTTATGTGATTTTTCGAACCCGCTTTCAACCTGTCAAGAATATTTTATCCGGTGTTTCCAACAATCCTGACAGTACGACTTTTTCTCAATTAAGTATTCCTCAGAAAATAATTTCGGTTGTGATAATTTCTTGCGGAACGCATTCCATCAGCATGACATTTTTGGCGATACATGAAGCCTTTATTAAAACCGTGAAAAATGGTTTGTATTTGTTAAATATTATAGCGCTGCCTGAAGAATTTACATGGAAAAACGATTATGGCTATTTTATTGGTTTGCTCGCATTTGGTATTCCGGTGAGTTTAACCATTCTGGGGTATGGATATAATTTTTTTGTGAGTAATGCATATGTAACAGCGCAGTTTATGACTTCATCGAATTATCGTGGGAGAGCTTTAGAAGGCGTTTCATTGTTTTCGTTGATGATTGTATCGGGGGGAGCAGTGTTGTATTTAATGCCAGCCGCCGGATTTGCATATCTCAGTTATGGAGATATGTTTAAAGCCTTATTTGATATGGAGCGAAATCTATTTTATTGGTTTACCGTAGGATGTGCGGTTGTCAGTAATACGCTGACATTTCCTGGTCAAGGATTTCGACTCTTAGGGAAAACACGAAAAGATTTTTCAGAATGGTATGGTTCTTCGTGCGGTGAAAGAATGGGTTTTTTTGGAAAAGCAGTCATATTGGCAGTGGATACAGCTGCCGTCAGTATTGCAAACTATGGAGATTTTAATGCGCTGACGGCATCACTGAGTTTGGCGCTTTTGATGTCAATAACCGCAGGTGGATATCATGTTGTATTTAACCTTGCGCTATTTAATAGGCCTAAAACGCAGTCTCACTACTATATACCTACGCATACAGCGCCTATCGCAGATGATGAAGAAAATATGAGTACCGTTCGATTGATTTAATGTTCACTACCTAACAAGGTAGTAGTCAATCGTTGTAACCAACCGTACTGTTTTATTGATCGAGCTTGCTTCGTTACCAGGATTATTTCCACTGGAATCCTGGCTACGTAATTCAAATACGCCTTGGTTAGCACGGCGAATATCGCCCAGTTTACTGTCAGAATCTTTCGCAAATTGTGCAGCAACTAATTTTGCGCTTTGTGTCGCGGTGGCTAGCATTTCAGGTCTGATACTGTCTAAGGCCGTATAAAAATAGCTCGGATTGGTGGATAAATCAGAAGAATAATCTGCACTGTTAAAACTTAATGGTACGCCTTGTTTGATCAAGGCGCCTGTCATTTTACTGACTTTTTGAATTTGATTGACGTTGGTCGAGCGAATGCGAATGCCGCCCCCAATAATGTAGCGATTGCTTTGTGTTTGAGCGTTGTTTTGGTTATAGCCTGTGGCGAGTTGATCCGTGACTTTTGTCGGGCGAAGTGAGAGTTCGTTTTGGGTAAAGCCGTTTTTAAGCAAAAAATCCATGGTTGTGGCTTGGTCATGAGCCAGTTGATTGCTGATGTCTGTTAGATTGTTGCCGACTTCCTGGTAATCAATCTCCCATACCCCGAGATTGGCTTTGACATCTTTTTCTGCAAGGCCTTTGACGGTTACGAAGCGGTCGGCTTTTTTAGCCTGTACTACCGCTTGCTCGCCAAAGTACCCAGCGCTGGCGATTCCAATGCTTAAGATAATTGCGCTGAAAATCATGGATATATTTTGCATTTAGGTCACCGACACAGTAGAATTCGGGCTCATTTTAACGAGTTATGGAGTTGAAGAATAGATGCCGATAGTTCGAATCAAAGAAGGCGAACCCACTGAGGTTGCTGTACGCCGTTTTAAGCGTGCGTGTGAAAAAGCCGGAATTTTAATGGAATTGCGTCGACGTGAATTTTATGAAAAGCCTACGTCTGAACGTAAACGAAAAGCTGCTGCTGCAAGAAAGCGTCACTTAAAGAAAAAATTACGTGAAACTCCGCAGCGTGCTGGTGCTCCCACAACGACGGAACGTGAGCGTAAATAATCTATGACATTGAAAAACCGGATTCTCGATGACATGAAAAATGCCATGCGAGCCCAAGAGAAAGAAAAATTGGGTGTGATTCGGTTAATTCAAGCAGCGATTAAGCAATTCGAAGTCGATGAACGAAAAGACGTTGATGATAATCAAGTTTTGATAATCTTGGAAAAAATGCTCAAACAACGTCGTGAATCGATTGCGCAGTTTGAGCAAGCGAAGCGCGATGATCTCGTTAAACAAGAAAAGTTTGAAATGGATTTAATTCAAACGTACATGCCTAAGCCGCTTACCGATGGGGAAATTGCAGATATTATTAAAACAGCAATTACCAAAACGGGTGCAAAAACCATGCAAGATATGGGTAAAATTATGGCAGAGGTAAAGCCGTTATTATTTGGCCGCGCTGATATGTCGGCGGTCAGTGGAAAAATCAAACAGCTGTTAAGTTAACAATGTGTCAAATCTCATACCGCGTGAATTTATCAATGAAGTAATTGCTCGTACGGATATCGTCGAGCTTATTGACGCGCGCGTTCCCTTAAAAAAAACCGGTCGAAATCATCAGGCCTGTTGTCCTTTTCATGCAGAGAAATCTCCGTCATTTACGGTGAGTGCGCAAAAACAGTTTTATCATTGCTTTGGTTGTGGCGCGAGTGGAAATGCCATTGGGTTTTTAATGGCATATGAACGATTAGAATTTGTTGATGCCATAGAAATGCTCGCCAAACAATTAGGATTAGAAGTTCCGCGAAGCGAGCAAGAAAAAAATAAGAAAAAATATTCTCAAGATTTATACGAGCCATTACAAAAAACAAAAGTATTTTATGAGCAATCCCTTAAGAAATCTCCTGAAGCCATAAATTATTTAAAAGGCCGCGGGTTAACAGGCGAAATTGTTAAAAAATATCATATTGGTTTTGCGCCTGATCGCAAAAAAATCACATTTCCTATTCATGATAGAAGAGGAAGGGTCATAGGCTTTGGTTGGCGAGTATTAGACAACAGCTTGCCGAAATATATTAATTCACCGGAAAGTCCATTATTTCACAAAAGCCAAGTTTTATATGGTTTATATGAAGCGCGCGAAGCCAATCATAATCTTGAAAAATTATTAGTTGTTGAAGGCTATATGGATGTTGTGTCTTTAGCGCAATCTGAAATTACGTTTGCGGTTGCGACATTAGGAACGGCAACAACGCAACAACATGTCACGCAATTATTTTCTCAAGTCGATAAGGTAATTTTTTGTTTTGATGGTGATGCAGCAGGCAAAAAAGCGGCGTGGCGTGCACTCGAATCAACACTGCCTGTGATGCAAGATAATACGGAAGCGCGATTTTTATTTTTGCCGGAAGGTGAAGATCCTGATTCTTTAGTTCGTAAAGAGGGTAAGGATAATTTTCTATTACGATTAAATTCGGCTCAGACTTTAGGGGATTTTTTTTATAGCCACTTAAAATCCCAGGTTAATTTGGGGACGACTGAAGGTCGGGCGCAATTAGTCCATTTGGTATTGCCCTACATTGAAACTATTTCAGCCCCTATTTTTAAATCGATGATGTTAGATAGATTGGCGGAGTTAGTTCGCATGGAAAAAAGCCAGTTAAGTAAATTTATCACCGCGATGCCACGTTCAAGTCATTCGGGTAAATTACAGCGTACGCCGATGCGATTAGCGATAGCGTTGTTGTTGCAAAATCCAAATTTATTTCAGGCGTTAACGTTTGATCTTACAACGTTAAGGCTGCCAGGCAGTGAGTTACTAAACGACATCGCAGAAATTTTAAAGCAGCAGAGTGATTTAAATACAGCAGGATTATTAGAGAATTTTCGAGATAGTGCTCACAGTGAATTAGTGCATAAGTTAGCTGCATGGCAACATGGTGTGCCGGAAGAAGGTATTTCACAGGAATTTCAGGGAATTATTAGCCACTTAATGAGACAACAGCGTGATATGGTAATAGAAAGTTTGCTTAAAAAAGCAAATTTAAATACCCTAACAGAAGATGAGAGGCGATTATTACAAAGCATGTTAGGAGAGAAAACATGATCTCAAAAACCATCGGCAGTGTTTTAATGATCTTAGGCACTGCAGTGGGTGCTGGAATGTTGGCGTTACCGATTGCATCGGCGCATGCTAATTGGCAAACCACGACACTTATGATGTTATTCAGTTGGTTTTTCATGACAACGGGTGCGTTTGCTATTTTAGAAGTTAACTTATGGTTTTCCGCTGAAACTAATTTAATCAGCATGGTAGATAAAACCTTAGGCAAATATTTTAAATACTTAACCTGGTTTGTCTATTTATTATTGCTGTACAGTTTGTTGTGTGCCTATTTGTCTGGCGGTAGTGATATTTTGCGTGGGTTATTCAGCAATATTCATGTTCAATTGCCATCATGGGGTTCAACCTTATTAGCATTAGTTGTATTAGGCGCTGTCGTTATTCGCGGTGTTGGTTCGGTTGATATGGTCAATCGTGGGTTGATGAGCGTTAAATTATTAGCCTATGCCGTCTTAGTTATTGCCATTTTTCCCCATGTTTCGTTTGATAATATTCATGCAGGTGACTATGTTTATAGTACCAGTACGTTAATGGTCATGATGACGTCATTTGGATTTGCCATTATTGTCCCTACGCTACGTGGATATTTAAACAGCGATGTGTCCCGATTAAAGAAAGTTTTATTTATTGGTAGTTTACTGCCTTTGATACTTTATTTAGTCTGGATTTTTGCTATTCAAGGTTTGCTTTCGCGGGCTGAATTACTTCCCATGATTTCGGGTGACACCAATTCTCTTTTGATGAACAGCGTCAGTGAGTTATTGAACAAAGGTGCTTTGGGGGATATCGCCAAATTATTTATTTCAATTTGTGCCATTACTTCTTTTTTAGGCGTGTCAATTTGCTTAGTGGATTTTTTGGCAGATGGATTGCAATGGAAGCGTGGTATAAAAATTTATGCTGCTGCTTTTTTGCCACCACTAAGTATCGTTTTAATTAATCCCAATATATTTATTAAAGCCTTGAGTTATGCGGGATTATGTTGTGTGTATTTGTTAATTTTATTGCCCATGTTAATGCTTTACAGTGGGCGTTATCGTAAGCATATTGAGGGTGCTCGCATGTTGCCCAAATGCAAATATTTCGTGTTAACCTGTATTTTAATTGGGATTATGTTAATGGTGCTGAATGCATAGAAAACTTGCGGGTTGTATTTTAATGTTATTAGGCACTGCCGTTGGTGCAGGGATGTTGGCGTTGCCGTTGGCTACGGCAAGCGGTAATTGGCAAATGACGCTGATTATGATGATTGGTAGCTGGTTAATTATGACAGCCGGTGCGTTTGCGTTATTAGAAGTCAATCTGTGGTTTCCCGCAGGTTCTAATTTTATTCGCATGGTCGGAAGTACTATTGGAAAATCAGCCAAATGGGTTACATGGATAGCGTATCTATTATTATTTTATAGTTTATTGTGTGCATATTTGTCAGGCACCAGTGATATTTTGCATGGTTTGGTTTCATCGTTGCCACGTTCGGCCGCAACTTTTTTAGCTTTATTTGTTTTGGGTGGAGTTGTTATACGTGGCGTAAGCTCTGTCGATATCGTTAATCGCGGCTTAATGAGTATTAAGTTAATTGCGTATTTGATTTTAATCGCCGCGGTTTTTCCGCATATTTCGTTAGAAAATATTTCGGGTGGAACTTATTTTTATAAAACCAGCGCGCTGATGGTGATTGTAACTTCTTTTGGATTTGGTTCGATTATTCCGACGCTGCGGGATTATTTAAAAAGCGATGTTAAGCAGCTGACCTGGGTACTGTTAATTGGCAGTATTTTACCTATGGTAATTTATTTGTTATGGATTGGAGCGACGCAAGGATTATTATCGCGTAGTGAATTAACACAGATGGCTGTTTCGTCTCAACCTAATTCTATGTTAATGCATGGCATCAGTGCGTTATTAGATAATCCTATTTTAGGTTCTATTACCAAATTATTTATCTCCATCTGTGCAGTGACTTCTTTTCTAAACGTTTCTATTGGGTTGGTTGATTTTATTGCTGATGGGTTTCAAACTGAAAAAAAAGGATTGGAAGGCATCAAAATTTATGTATTCGCATTTTTGCCACCATTAATTATAGTGTTATTGGCGCCGGGTATATTTATTAAAGCGTTAAGTTATGCGGGATTTTGCTGTGTGTTTTTATTAATTTTTTTACCTATGGTGATGTTATATGTGGGGCGTTATCGTCAACATCAATCGGGTCAAAAACTATTACCCAATAGCAAAGCGTTAATTTTAAGTTGTGCAGTAATTGCAGTTCTTTTAATGATTTTACAATGGGTGAATGTCTAAATGGATAAAATTAAACCGTTGGTTGAGCAAGCGCTTTTATTAGCGAAAAAAGAAGGCGCGAATGAAGCTGAAGTTTCGGTGAGTACAAGCCAAGGATTTACGGCCAGTGTTCGCTTGGGTGAAGTCGATACCGTTGAATATCATAACGATAATGGTTTTGATATTACCGTTTATAAAAATCAATGTCAGGGTTCGGCCAGTACATCGGATTTAAGCCCGAGTGCCATTGAGAGTGCTGTAAAAAAAGCGTGTTTAATTGCGGGTCACACTGGTGAAGATCCGTGTCATGGATTGGCAGATAAGACATTATTAGCCAAAAACTATGATGAATTAGATTTGTATCACCCATGGAATATTGATGTAAATAAAGCCATTCAGATTGCAAAGGAATGTGAAGAAGCGGGACGACAATTTAATGCCAATATTACTAATTCTGAAGGTGCTTCGGTGAGTCAATACGAGGGCCGATTTATTTACGGTAATTCCAATGGCTTTTTGAATGGTTATGCGTCGACGCGTCACGGTATTAATTGTGTTTTACTCGCCGAAGGCAATGACAATAAAGAACGTGATTATGAATATACACAAGCGCGTGATCCGCGCGATTTACAATCTCCACAATGGGTGGGTGAAGAAGCTGCACGAAAAACTTTAGCGCGATTAAATGGACGAAAGTTATCAACGCGAAATGTCCCCGTTATTTTCGCACCGCGTATTGCAGCAGGATTATTGGGTAATTTTGTTGCTGCTATCCGGGGAAGTAGTATTTACCGCCAAGCCTCTTTTTTGGTCGGTGCGCTTAATAAACAAATATTCCCTCAATTTATTACTATTTCAGAAGATCCGTTAATTCCGAAAGCGGTAGGCAGTGCGCCGTTTGATAATGAAGGTGTTGCGACCCAAAAACGATGGGTTATAGAAAAGGGTGTTTTGAATAATTATATATTAAACAGCTATGCCGCACGTAAATTAGGATTACAAACGACGGGAAATGCAGGCGGTGTGAGAAACTTAATGATTGATCCGACTGCAGGAAATCTTGAAGAATTATTAAAAAAAATGGACACTGGATTATTGGTTACAGAATTAATGGGTCAGGGTGTGAATATTATTACGGGTGATTACTCTCGTGGTGCCTCAGGATTTTGGGTGGAAAACGGAAAAATTCAATATCCCGTCCATGAAATTACGATTGCGGGTAATTTACAAGACATGTTTTTAAATTTAGTCGCGGCAGGGAATGATGTTGATAAGCGCGGCAGTATTTGGTCGGGTTCTTTATTAATTGAACAAATGACGGTAGCAGGGGAGTAGTTGGTTATGAATTTAAATGAACATATCGAAGTCATCACGAAATGCGAATCGTTATTACCGCAACTCGAAAAAATTGCTGATAAAATAATTACTGCATTAAAAAATGGCGGAACTGTATATTGGTTAGGTAATGGCGGAAGCGCATCCGATGCACAACACATGGCAGCGGAATTAGTCGGACGATTTAAAAAAGAACGATGCGCATTGCCATCGTTATCTTTATCTACGGATACTTCTTTATTAACAGCATTAAGTAATGATTATAATTTTGATATTATTTTTGCTCGACAATTGGAGGCTTTTTGTAAGTCCAACGATATTGTGATTGCGTTATCTACATCGGGAAATAGCGAAAATATTCTAAAGGGTGTTGATATGGCGAAATCTAAAGGGGCTTTTACGATTGCATTCACAGGTGAAACTGGCGGAAAATTAAAGTCTAAAGTGGATGAATGTTTTCTAATCCCTTCAAAAGTAACAGCACGTATTCAAGAAGCGACGACGTTATTGTGTCACATCATGTGTGAAAGGATTGATGAGGGGTTTTAGGTGGACAACAAATTAACCAAAATCGTTTCATAAATATTGGCTAACGCATCCAGCTCTGAAACCTTCACGCGTTCGTTAATCTGATGAATCGTGTCGTTGCATACACCTAACTCAACCACCTCGGCGCCTAACGGCGCAATAAAGCGACCGTCAGACGTCCCCCCGCTGGTGGATAATTCAGGTGTAAATCCTAAGGCTTTTGTAACGGCATCAATTAATTTGCCGGGTTTAGTTAAAAAGGGTTTGCCAGAATGAGACCAGATTATTTTATAATTTAGGTTATGTTTCTTTAAAACAGTTTCGAATTTTTCTTGTAATTGTTCCGCCGTAAAATTAGCTGAATATCTAAAATTACATAATAATTTTAGATCACCCGGAATAACATTTGTTGCACCTGTGCCAGAATTTATATTAGATATTTGTAGTTGAGTGGTTTCATCAAATTTAAGATTAATTAATTCAGCTAGTGCGGGAATAATATTATGAATCGGATTGTCTGCTAAATGCGGGTACGCAATATGCCCCTGTTTTCCCTGAATAATTAATTCTGCTGATAACGTTCCACGTCGACCCACTTTAACAATATCACCCACTTTTTTGGAACTGGACGGTTCGCCGACTAAACAATAATCTATATTTATATTATTTTTTTTGAAATGTTCGACGACTTTCGCCACGCCATTTATTGAGGGTCCTTCTTCATCGCTGGTTAATAAAATGCCTATTGAACCAGAATGGCTAGGATTTTTTTTCAAAAAATTCTCGATGGCAATTATCATGGCCGCAATATTGCTTTTCATGTCTTGCGCGCCGCGGCCATATAAATAATTATCTTTTACGGTAGCAGTGAAGGGCGGGGAATCCCATTTGTCTAATGGTCCCGAGGGAACGACGTCAGTGTGACCTACAAAAATAAATAAAGGTGATTGTTTTCCGCGTACTGCCCAAAGATTTTTGACGTCACCAAACGGCAAGTGCGTAATTTCAAACCCCAGTGTTTTTAATTTTTCTGCAATAAATTCTTGGCAGCCGCTATCTTCTGGAGTAACAGAAGGGCGGTTGATTAACTGTTTGGTTAGCTCAAGCGTCATAATTTATTTCGTTCCAAATAATCTATCACCACAATCACCCAATCCCGGCAAAATATAACCGTGCGAATTTAACTGGCGATCCAGTGAAGCGGTGTAAATCATCACATCTGGGTGTGCGTCTAACATTTTTTTAACGCCTTCGGGCGCTGCTACTAAACATACAAAAATCATTTTTTTAATACCCGTTTTTTTAAGGCGATTAATCGTATCAACTGCTGAACCGCCAGTTGCTAACATCGGATCGCAAATAAAAAATTGTCGGTGCTGACTGTTGGGGGGAATTTTAAAATAATAAAATTGCGGTTCTAATGTTTCTTCATCTCGGTATAAACCAATGTGACCAACGCGTGCTGACGGCATTAATGTTAAGAAACCATCCACCATTCCTAAACCTGCCCGCAAAATCGGTAAAATCACAGGTTTTTTACCCATCATAAAAGGCGCATCAAATGTTTCGAGCGGTGTTTTGATATTTTTGTGCGTAATCGGTAAATCTTTCGTCGCTTCATACGCTAATAATAAAGTAATTTCTCGTGTTAATTCGTTAAATTCTTTCGTTGTCGTTTTTGCTTCACGCAGTGAAGACAATTTATGTTGTAAAAGAGGATGTTTAACTTCAACTAAATTCGGGAACATTAGTGGTGCCTCGTTTCAGTTTTATGTTTTACATGGGCTGTTGTATGTTTAATTTTATGGGGTTTTGTTTTTGTATGTATGATCTTATGGGGTGAATAATGAGTGGTGTGATGTGTATAGTGAGAATGTACAGGACGTCTCCATATCGTTAATTTACGTCCGGCGTATACTGCAGAATGTGTGCTCAAATGGTTCCAATGAGCTAATTCTGCAGTTGTAACTTTGTATTTTGCTGCAATGTGTGAAAGGGTTTCGCCGCGTCTGACAACGTGGGTGATTTTTGTTTCGTGTGAACTTTGCGCAGGTGCTTCGTTTTGTCTTTCGTACGATTGCATTGCGCTTTTATCTAAATCAGCCGCATCAGATAAATCGGGTGCGGCAATTTGTGATGAGCTCGTTGGATTCGGTGATGCTGCTGTTGCTGCTGCAGCAATTGCACTTTCGTTGTGTGCATTTTCAGGAATCAATAATATTTGTCCAGCGGGTGGTGTGTTTGGATCGGCTTTATTAATTTGTTGTAATAACGATGCAGGCGTGCTGAATTGTTTTGCAATTTTATTCCAAGTATCGCCATCTTGAACTTTGTATCGACCCCACAGACCATTTTGGCCTGAATTTTGTCTCAAGAGATTTTCACGGAAGAAATTCACGCGATCGATGGGTAATAAAATGCGATAAGGTTGATTCGGATCTAATGTATTACGACGATAACCCGGATTTAAGGTTTTTAATTCACCCAGACTGACACCGGCTAATTGTGCGGCTTTCTCTAAAGTTAATTGTGAGCTGACATCGACTTCACCTAAATACGGTGAATTACTGATGGGTGGTAGTTGAATATGGTAACGCGCGGGATCGCTAATAATAATGGCTAGTGCTAACAAGCGCGGCACATACGAGCGTGTTTCAGCGGCTAAAGGCAATGACCAAAAATCGGTATTTAATCCTAAGCGTGCATTATGTCGAACAGCGGCGGCAACATTTCCTTCGCCTGTATTATACGCAGCAATCGCGAGCAACCAATTTCCGCCAAATAAATTTTGTAAGTAACTGAAATAATCTAACGCGGCTTTGGTTGAGGCATTAATATCACGACGCCCGTCATACCAAAAATCGGCGTGAACACCAAACGTTCGTGCAGTGCCTGGTTCTAATTGCCATAATCCTGCTGCGCCTGCAGCAGAAGAAACGAAAGGGTTGTAAGCGCTCTCAATAATAGGGAGTAACACTAATTCAGATGGTAAATGACGTGTTTTTACTTGCTGATAGATGTAATACATGTAGGGCGCTGCGCGACGCGCCGTGCGATCTAAATAGGCTTGGTTATGCATAAACCAATTTAATTGTGCTTGAACAGCTGGGTTGCTGGCATTGTGATCGATTTGGAAGTTGTCGCGAATCGAAGACCAGAGATTATCGCCTTCAGGAATGTTGTTGAAATAATCCTGGCTCGCAGCATTGTCGGCAGAACCATAGCGACCATGGCCTTTATAATGGGAATAACCTCCGCTGTTTCCAGGGGAGGTGGAAAAGACATTGCTTCCCGTACAGGCTGATAGTGCAAGGGCCACGGACACGGAAGCTGCTCGATATAACAACGGTTTAAAACGCATCGAAAGATGGTACGGATTCGAGGGGGGGAGGTCAACCCCTGAGGAATGTGATCAATTCTTTGATCAGGTTTTTGGCTGCCGCCTCAAATTTCCACGGCGGATTAATAATCACTAATCCCGAGCCATTTAATCGAATGGGTACATCGTCGGGATATGGGCAACACTCCAGGATTAACTTTTCAGTTTCGTCTCCCAGTAGCTGGTCTAATTTTTCATGAAATGATTTCACAATAGTTCTGGACTTAACCGGATACCAGATCATATAAGTTGCCGTCGCAAACCGCTCCATGCCATTTTTAATAAAGTAGGGTAGCTTTTGAAATTCATCGGATGATTCATACGCTGGGTCAATTAACACTAATCCTCGTTTTATTTTGGGTGGAAGTAATCCTCTAAGAGCAACTTCAGCGTCCATATTATGTATGTGGACTTGCTTGTCATGCGGAAAGTTTCTTTTGAGTTGTTGATAGACGGGATCAGATTTTTCAACCAAAATAATTTCATCTGCCGGGCGCAATAATTTTTTGGCTATTTTGGGTGAGCCAGGGTAGTGATGAAAGTCTTGGGCTAATTCGAAATATTTCTTTAAATGGGGATCGGAAAGATTTTGGTTTTTAAGTTTGGCAATCCCAGATTGAAATTCTTGAGAGGTTTTTTCATATAAATTATATTCGCCGCTTCCCGCATAGAAATCGATATAACTTAAGGGTTTGTCTTTTTGAGTCAAAAAGTCGAATAGCATAACTAGCACGGCATGTTTGAATACATCCGCATGGCTGCCAGCGTGGTAGGCGTGTTCATAATTCATCTAGTTGCACTTTTCCTGAAAGCTCGCGACAATACCATACTATGGAAACCAATCACATTCTTTTGAATATTTTTTTGATTTTTACGGGCGCTGCAATCGTCTCTACGGTTGTATTGATGACGCGTCAATCTTTACTGGTTGCTTACATGGTACTCGGTGTGTTGTTAGGTCCTTTCGGATTTAAATTAATTCCAGATCGTGAATTGGCCCGTCAAATTGGTGATATTGGTATTATTTTTCTGTTGTTTCTTGTAGGCCTTGAGTTAAATCCGCTGGAAGTATGGCAAGTATTTCGAAAAATTAGCTGGATTGCCTTAGTCAGTTCAGGATTATTTTTTGTGATAGGCGCTGGAGTTTCGTTAATTTTTGGCTTTACGTTAATCGAATGCGCCATCATCGGTGCTGCCATGATGTTCTCTAGTACTATCATAGGATTGAAATTATTACCCAGTGCGTCATTGCACCATCAACATATTGGTGAAGTGATGGTAGGTATATTATTAATTCAAGATTTGATCGCGATTGCTTTGATGTTGTTTTTCCATGGAATGGCAACGCCGGCGCCTTATTGGGTGGATATTGGTTTAGCCATTATTACGTTGCCGTCGTTGTTATTTTTTGCTTTTTTTGTCGAGCGATATGTTTTGCGCTTCTTGCTGACAAAATTTGATCGTGTGCAAGAATATGTATTTTTAGTCGCCATTGCGTGGTGTTTAGGGATGGCGAAATTGTCATCTTATTTTGGATTATCCGATGTCATTGGTGCGTTTATTGCAGGTGTCGCGATCGCAGAAGGTCCTGTTGCATCGTATATTGCAGATAATTTAAGACCCTTGCGTGATTTTTGTTTGGTGATGTTTTTCTTTACGATAGGTGCAGGATTTAATTTTCAACTTATTCCGGAGATATTGGTTCCGTCATTAATTTTGGCGTTTATTTTTATGGTAATAAAACCACCCGTATTTTGTTTTTTATTAAAACAAAGTGGCGAAGCTAAACCGCTCGCAAAGGAAGCAGGAATTCGATTAGGGCAGGGCAGTGAATTTGCCTTAATTTTGGGTGCTATGGCGTATATGTTGCGACCAGATTTGATTGGCGCAAAAGCGAATTATTTAATTCAAGCGGTAACGATGATTACTTTTATTGTGTCGTGTTATTGGGTTGTGATGAAATATCCGACGCCCATGTCCTATGATAAAAAATTGCTGAAGGAATAAGCGATGTTGCAGAATGCTGAATATATTCCTTCTCCTAATTGCAATGAGCGTCCTCTTAATATTGTTATCGATATGATAGTGATTCATGGAATTAGTATTCCTGAAGGTGAATTTGGAAATGATAATGTTATTAAGTTATTTCAAAATCGTTTGAAATCCATGAAAGAGCATAAAGTATCGTCGCATTTATATATTCGGCGCGATGGTGGGGTGATTCAATTTGTACCGTTTGATTTGCGGGCATGGCATGCAGGCGCATCTAAATTTCAGGGGCGTGAAAATTGCAATGATTTTTCTATTGGAATTGAATTAGAGGGCTCAGATGATACTGCGTATGAGAATATTCAATATAAAAAATTAGTGGAAATTATTAAGCACTTAAAGAAATTATTTCCGGCAATTACGAATGAACGGATTGTGGGGCATTCGGATATTGCGCCGGGGCGAAAAACAGACCCGGGGTCTTTGTTTGATTGGTCGAGAATTAAATAGTTATTTTTGCCATATTTTATCTTTAGGGCGGCGCTTGCGACGCCCATAACTTAGAGCAATATATGAGAGTTAATTATGATCACCTTGCTTTCCATCATCATTGTTTGGACCTTATTTAAATACGCGAATCTTCGTGGGTCTTTTTCACGCATGCGTGCCTTCGAATACTTATGCCAAAAAATTAATCTTTCACCCGCCATGCTCTCTTTTATTTTGCTGGTATTTTTTGCGGTAGTGCTACACGGTTTGCGCAGCCATTTTTATCCCCTCTATGTTTTATTTGGCATTGTCATTTTGGCATACGGATGGAGTTATGAAGAAAAGCATGTGGTTATTCCAGGGACCCTGAATGATCAAGTGCGGTTTGCATTTCTCAATGCATTATATGAGCCCTTTGCCGTGCTTTTTTGGTTCGTGATCTTGGGGTCGTTGGGTGTGTTGTTATATGATTTTGCGCGTCGCGCGAACTTAAGTCGTTATTTTTTGGATTGGCCGGCTGCACGAATATTAGGATTGGGTTATGCACTGGCCGGATATTTTCCGCCGGCGTTTCGTTACTGGACTGCTTCGTGGAAAAATTTGAATACGACACAATTCTTGGAAGAGTGCGGCATGTTAGCGCTCACCGGTGAAGAGAAAGATCCTACACTTGAGGTCGAGCAAGCCCATGCGCTTGTTCAACGAGCAGAAATCATGATGCTTCTTGCCTTAGTTTTGGTTTGTCTCGGTCAATGGGTTTCATAGTAATTTCATATTGACAGGGGGGGGGAGTTTGTCCCATTCTGCAGCCAGATTTTCGAGGGTTTTCTTCAAAAGGCGGAATGTTAAAAATGAACTCACATATCATTGAATTTCGAGGCGTATCGAAGCTCTATCACGATAATCCTGTGCTCCATAATATTAACTTAGAAGTTCGCAATGGTGAATTTCTAACTCTGTTAGGTCCATCGGGTTGTGGAAAGACCACGTTGTTGCGTTTGATCTCAGGATTTGAAGAGCCGACACAAGGTGAAATTTTTATTGACGGAAAAAATGTCAAAGGCTTAATGCCACAAGAGCGTCACGTCAATACCGTGTTTCAAAGCTATGCGTTATTTCCGCACATGACCGTTTTTGAAAATGTTGCATTTGGTTTGCGGTGTAAACGCTTATCTAAAGCAGAAATAGAACACCGCGTGATGGAAGCATTGCATACGGTAAAATTAGCCGCATTGGCAAATCGCAAACCCCATCAACTCAGTGGCGGACAACAACAACGTGTTGCGATCGCACGAGCTGTCGTTAATAAACCATTGGTTTTATTGTTAGACGAGCCATTAAGCTCTTTAGATTATCGTTTGCGCAAATTAATGCAATTAGAATTGAAACAATTGCAAACACAATTAGGCATTACCTTTATTTTTGTAACACACGATCAAGAAGAAGCGTTATCCATGTCAGATCGTGTTGTTGTGATGCAAGAAGGGGTAATTGAGCAAATCGGTACGCCACGAGAAGTATACGAAGATCCTGAAAATTTACGTGTTGCGAAATTTATTGGCGAAGTAAATATTTTTCATACGGTTGTACAAAAAGCGGATGAAAAACAATTGGAAGTCCATTTTGAAGATCAAACGTATACATTAAGAAATAAAAATAATTATGAAAAAGGCGACAAGGTTTGCGTGTTAGTTCGTCCTGAAGATCTTCAAGTGTGGGGGCAGTCAGAAATTCAAGATTCGACGGGAATGTTTCCAGCAAAAGTAGAGCAAGTTATTTATAAAGGTGTGACGGTTGATTTAACCTTGCGTTTAGCCAGTCAAAAATTAGTGTCTGCTACACAGTTTTTTAATGAAGACGATGACAAATTAGATTATCGCGTCGGTGAATCCGTTTGGATTCAATGGCTTCCAAACTGGGAGGTGATTTTACCCGATGAACATTAATCGTCGCTTTCAATATTTTTCGATTGGATTGATTTGGGTTTGGCTCGCGATTTTTGCGTGTATTCCCACTTTATTGGTATTGGCGACAAGTTTATTGTCGAATCGCGTTGATTCAGATTTTATTCAATTGCATCTGACGTTGCAGAATTATATTGGTTTGTTGGATACGGTTTATTTAAAGATATTTCTGCATTCTTTTTATTTGTCGGGTTCTGTGACGCTGTTGTGTTTGTTGTTGGGGTATCCGTTTGCGTATATTTTGGCGCGTATTGAAGAAAAATACCGTGGATTATTATTGCTCTTGGTAATTATTCCTTTTTGGACCAGTTCTTTAATTCGTACGTATGCCATTGTAATTTTATTAAAAGCAAAAGGGATATTAAATGCTTTTTTATTATGGCTGGGGGTTATTCACCAGCCTTTGCAATTGTTGTATACCAACACAGCTGTGTTAATTGGTCTGGTTTATACGCTATTACCTTTTATGATATTGCCGTTGTATGCCAATATTGAAAAGTTAGACACCGAATTGTTGGATGCTGCCCGAGATTTAGGTGCTTCGCGCCCGCGTATGTTTTTCAAAATCATTTTGCCCTTAACCTGGTCAGGTATTTTAGCCGGTTGTATGTTGGTGTTTTTGCCTGCTATGAGCATGTTTTATATTCCTGACTTGTTGGGCGGTGCTAAAAGTATGTTGGTCGGAAATTTGATAGAAGATCAATTTTTAGCTGCCCATAATTGGCCGTCGGGTGCAGCCGTCAGTATTTTATTAACCCTAATTATGGGGTTGTTGTTGGGCATATATTGGTATACCGCCAGTGAGAATAACAAAAAAGAGGCGACCTTTTTATGAATCGACTTACGCGTTTTGCCTATTTAGGTGCAATTTATTTGTTTTTCTATTTACCCATTTTGATTTTAATTATTTATTCGTTTAATAATTCTGCGTATTCCATGGTGTGGCATGGAACCAGTACGATTTGGTACAAGCAATTAGTGCAAGATACCGATTTGCAAGTGATCGCTTTGCATTCTTTAACGGTAGGTGTACTAGCCGCAACATTTGCGACGTTAATTGGAACATTAACCGCAGTCGCGTTATACCGTTATAGTTTTGTCGGTAAAAAATTATTGCGGACCTTGATTTTTATTTTAATTGTATCGCCTGACATCGTTATGGCGATTTCACTGTTGATTTTATTTTCGACATTAAAAATGACCTTAGGGTTTTGGACGTTGTTATTGTCACACATCACGTTTTGTATTCCATTTGTGGTTGTCACCGTGTTTAGTCGAATGGTGGGGTTTGATAAAAATATTTTTGAAGCTGCGCGTGATTTAGGCGCCACAGATTTTCAAATATTTCGTCGAATATTTGTTCCCATGTTGTGGCCAGCGATCATTGCGGGATGGTTATTGAGTTTTACGTTATCGCTAGATGATGTGATCATCAGTTATTTTGTGACGGGTCCGGATTATCAAATATTGCCATTACAAATTTTTTCTATGGTTCGATTAGGTGTGACCCCTGAAGTGAATGCGTTATGTTCCGTCATGTTTGGTCTGACGTTAATTATTGTGTTCAGTGCCCAATTCGTCTTAAGGAAGAAACGATGAGAAAAATGAAAAATATAATCTGTTTTTTTATATTATTTTTTCTGAGTTTTTCAGCATTCGCTAAACCTAATGAGCTGAATGTTTATAATTGGGCTAATTACATGCCCAAAGATATCATTCATCAATTTGAAAAAGAAACGGGCATCCATGTAAATTACAGCACGTATGATGGTAACGATACGCTGTATGCAAAACTTAAAGCCGATCCCCGTGCGGGATATGACATCATTGTGCCCAGCAGTTATTTTGTGGATCGTATGCGGGATCAGAATATGTTGAGAGTATTGGATAAATCTCAATTACCCAATTTTAAATATCTTGATAAAGCATTGCTGGATAAATCGTTTGATCCCGGCAATCAGTATTCTATTCCGTATTTTTGGGGTAGTACGGGGATCGTCGTAAATAAAAACTATTTTGATCCCAATACGATTACAAAGTGGAGCGATTTATGGGAACCGCGTTTTAAAGATCAGTTATTGATTTTAGAAGATCCGCACGATGTGTTTTCTATGGCTTTGATAGCATTGGGTTACTCCGCGAATGACAGTGATCCGCAGCATCTTCAACAAGCGTATGAAAAATTAAAAGCATTATTGCCCAATATTAAATTATTTAATTCGGATGCGGCTAAAGTAAATTATATTGATGAAGATGCGACGATTGGTATGGGATACAGTGGTGATACGTATCAAGCCATGACAGAAAATTCAAATTTGGTTTATATCTATCCTAAAGAAGGATTTGTGGTGTGGATTGATTGTATGGCGATTCCTAAGCATGCGCCGCATGTTGAAAATGCCTATAAGTTCATAAATTTTTTAATGCGACCCGATATTGCCGCAAAACTCAGTCAAGAGTTAGATTATGCGTCTCCTAATGAAGCAGCTCGAGATTTATTGCCAAAAGCGATGCGGGAAAATAAGGCAATTTATCCTGATGATAAAATATTGGCGCGTGCACAATTTGAAGAAGATTCGGGCAATGTTGACATGATATATGAGAAGTATATGGAGGAGTTGAAAGTCAGTGCTTAAAATGAGCGATATAGAACTCACCAATAAACGTGTTTTAATTCGCGAAGATTTTAATGTTCCCTTGGAAAATGGAAAAATCACCAGCGATGCCAGATTATTAGCCGCATTGCCCACGATAAAATTAGCGCAAGAAAAGGGCGCAAAAATTATTTTATTATCTCACTTAGGGCGGCCCGAAGAAGGTTTATTTGATCCCGCATTATCGCTTGAGGCCGTCGCGAAACGGTTAAGTACTTTATTAAATACTATGGTTAGGCTGGAGAAAAATTATTTGGATAATTTTAAAATAAATTCTGGCGAAATTATTCTATGTGAGAATGTCAGGTTTAACGTTGGCGAGAAAAAGAGTGACGAAAATTTATCAAAAAAATTAGCCAATTTATGTGATGTATTTGTCATGGATGCATTTGCAACCTCGCATCGTGCAGAGGCTTCTACCTATGGCGTCGCAAAATATGCACCCATCTCTGTTGCAGGGCCGTTGTTAATACAAGAATTAGAGGCTTTAGCTAAAGCATTAAAAAATCCTAAAAGACCCTTAATTGCAATAGTGGGCGGCAGCAAAGTATCGTCAAAATTAATGGTCCTCGAAAAATTATTAGATCAAGTTGATGGTTTAATTGTGGGCGGTGGAATTGCTAATACTTTTTTAGCCGCAAAAAATATTAATATTGGCAAATCACTGGTTGAAAGAGAGTTAATTCCTGCGGCTGAAAAATTATTAAAGACGGGAAAAATATTATTACCTGAAGATGTGGTTGTCGCAAAAGTGTTTGACAAGAATTCTCCGTATCGGATTGCTGAGCTGAATGATATTCATGATGATGAGATGATCTTGGATGTAGGGCCACAAACATCTTCACATTACGCCGCACAATTAAAAACAGCAGGAACTATTATATGGAATGGTCCTGTAGGCGTGTTTGAATTTCCCAATTTTTCAAAAGGTACACAAGCATTAGCTAAAGCAATTGCAGAAAGTGATGCGTTTTCTTTGGCGGGTGGCGGTGATACTTTAAGTGCAATTGATTTGTTTCATGTAGCAAATAAAATCTCCTATATATCGACGGGAGGCGGCGCTTTCTTGGAATTTGTCGAAGGCAAACCATTACCTGCTGTCACTATCTTAGAGCAACGAGGAAAGTCATGACATTACGACGAACAAAAATTGTAGCAACATTAGGACCCGCATCGAGTGATCCCGAGATGTTAGAGCGTATGATTTTAGCGGGTGTGGATGTGGTGCGTGTAAATTTTTCACACGGCGTGGCAGGTGATCACGAAGCACGGATTAAAACCATTCGTGAAATATCTAAAAAATTGGATAAAGAAATTGGCATTCTTGCGGATTTGCAAGGCCCTAAAATTCGTGTCTCTAAATTTAAAGCAGGTAAAGTTGAATTAAAAAAAGATAATGTATTTGTTTTAGATGCTAGCTTAGACCCAAATGTCGGTGATGATAAACAAGTGGGAATTGATTATAAAAATCTTCCTAATGATGTAAAAGCAGGCGATATTTTATTATTAGACGATGGTCGATTAGTTTTTAAAATAGAAAATGTTGATGGACCTAAAATCATTTGTCGCGTCGAAGTCGGTGGAATTTTGTCGAATAATAAAGGCATTAATCGACAAGGCGGTGGATTATCTGCAAAAGCGTTAACAGATAAAGATAAAGCGGATTTAATTACGGCGGTAAATTTGGGCGCAGATTACATTGCGATTTCATTTCCGCGTAGTGCAGAAGATATTCATGAAGCACGAAAATTAATTAAAGCCGCAAACGGTACGGCAGGTATTATTGCCAAAATTGAACGCGCTGAAGCAATACATGTCATTGATGAAATTATTAAAGCCAGTGATGCCGTGATGGTTGCGCGCGGCGATTTAGGCGTTGAAATTGGTGATGCAGAATTACCTGCGGTACAAAAACATATTATTAACCGGTGTCGTGCATTAGATAAAGCCGTCATTACTGCAACGCAAATGATGGAGTCCATGATTGAAAATACGATTCCGACACGTGCAGAAGTATTTGATGTGGCGAATGCTGTATTGGATGGGTCCGATGCGGTGATGTTGTCAGCAGAAACCGCCACCGGAAAACACCCTGATTTAGTGATTGCAGCGATGTCACGTATTTGTTTGAGTGCAGAAAAACAAAAACACATGCGGACATCAAGACATCGTGTTGAATGTGAATTTAAACGTGTGGATGAAGCGATTGCAATGGCGACGATGTATGCCGCAAATCATTTTGATATTGCAGCAATCATTGCATTAACCGAATCGGGGTCAACACCATTATGGATGTCACGTATTCGTTCCGGTATTCCGATTTATGCATTGACGCGAAATATTCAAACGCAACGTAAAATGACATTATTCCGTGGTGTGTATCCGTTATATTTTACGTATGAAGAAAATGATCGCGGTAAAGTGATTAATAAACGCGCAATGGAAGTATTGATTGATCATCGCATAATTAAAAAAGGCGATTATGTCATTATTACGCGAGGTGAACACACCGGTGTAGCAGGTGGTACAAATATGATGAAGATTGCGAGAGTGGAGGGGTAGTGAGTAACACTGCTCGACAAACATTTTCAACAGAAACGCAGTGGGAAGAAATCGCTGGATTTTCACGGGCATTGCGTGTGGGTAATCATATTTTTGTGGCGGGCACAACCGCTACAGGCCCAGAAGGTGTTTTGCATAAAAATGATGCCGCTAAACAGATGATTTTTATTTTAGATAGAATTGAACACGCTATCGTGAAGCTGGGCGGTACATTAGAAAATGTTGTTCGTACACGAATATATGTAAATGATATTAATGACTGGGAAGTCGTTGCAAAAATTCATGGCGAAAAATTTCGCGCGATTAAGCCTGTAAATACTTTGGTTCAGGCTAAATTAGTAGGTGAATGTTTAGTAGAAGTAGAGGCTGAAGCTGTATTATAATTAAGTAACTTTAGTAAGGAATGCGTGATGCAATATAATCATAATGTTTTTGTTAATTGTCCGTTTGATAAAAAATATCAGCCGTTTGAAGATGTGATTGTCTTTACTGTGATGTGCTGTGGATTCAAGCCTAGAAGTGCTAAGGAATCTTCCGCTTCACATAATAGACTTTTTAAAATACAAAAAATAATTGAAGAATGTGACTTCGCGGTTCACGATATTTCACGAACAGAGCTGGATAAAAAAAATAAATTACCTCGTTTCAATATGCCCTTTGAACTGGGGTTGTTTTTAGGGGCGCAATGTTTTGGCGGAAGAGAACATCTCGAAAAGTCGTGTATTACGTAACCAGCAAATAACGGCTAAAAAAAATATTCGTCGATGTTATCTTGTTTTTGAGAAAGAATTTAAAAAAAATAAGATTAGCCGCAAAAATCTATCTTTTGGAGAATTTGTGTTTTGTATCTTTAAGTTTCTTAATAAACTTAGTCAAGGTGAAGGAGGTAAGTATGGCAAAGAATTCTGACCCTATGTTTGTAAGTAAGGCACGAAAAAAGGAATTAAGCCGTATGCTTGATAAAGCGTTTGAGCGATATCCTCTTGAAAAAGCATTCAGAGATGTAGATTTAGAACTTAAAAGAGAAAAGATTGCCGCTCGGCAAAATAGTTAACAGGAGATTAAAAAATGGCACTGATTTCATTACGACAACTTTTAGATCACGCGGCAGAGCACAGTTACGGTGTTCCTGCATTTAACGTGAATAATTTAGAACAAATGCGTGCCATTATGGAAGCCGCTGCAGAAACGAATAGTCCTGTTATTGTTCAAGCATCTGCCGGTGCACGAAAATATGCTGGCGCGCCATTTTTACGCCATTTAATTTTAGCAGCCATTGAAGAATGGCCTGAAATTCCAGTATGCATGCATCAAGATCACGGTGCATCGCCCGATGTATGTCAACGTTCCATTCAATTAGGATTTTCATCTGTCATGATGGATGGCTCCTTAAAAGAAGATATGAAAACGCCGTCGGATTTTGACTATAACGTTCGTGTGACAAAACAAACGGTTGATATGGCGCACGCGTGTGGTGTATCAGTAGAGGGCGAATTAGGTTGTTTGGGATCATTAGAAACGGGTAAAGCCGCTGAAGAAGATGGTTCCGGTGCAGATGGTCATCTCGATCATTCTCAATTATTAACTGATCCGGAAGAAGCCGCGAAATTTGTAAAAGCGACAAAAGTCGATGCATTAGCGATTGCCATTGGTACCAGTCACGGCGCATACAAATTTACGCGTCCACCGACTGGTGATATTTTAGCGATAGACAGAATTAAAGAAATTCATAAACGAATTCCTGATACGCATTTAGTTATGCACGGATCTTCATCTGTGCCGCAAGATTGGTTAAAAATTATCGATGAATTTGGTGGTGCGATGGGCCAAACCTACGGTGTTCCTGTTGAAGAAATTCAAGAAGGAATTAAACATGGCGTACGCAAAGTAAATATTGATACGGATTTGCGTATGGCGTCGACGGGTGCGATCAGAAGATATCTTGCGAAAAATCCAAAAGAATTTGATCCGCGCAAATATTTAGCTGAAACTGTTAAAGCGATGAAAGATATTTGTAAAGCACGCTATGAAGCATTTGGTACGGCAGGGCAGGCGACAAAAATTAAAGTTATTTCACTGGAAAAAATGTTTCAGCGTTACAAAGCAGGAGAGTTAGACCCGCGGGTGAATTAATACGAGGGAGGCTTCTTTCATGGAAGAAAGTTCATTAGTTTCTGGGCAAGAGCAAAAAAAAATAGCCGCTGCGGTGAAAGTGTTCGCCGAGCAGTTGCTTTTGGTCAATCAATTACCTGACGGTAAAACGCTATTGACTGCTGCGTTGGATAAGCTAAATCCTATTCTAGGAAAAAATAATTCTCACGAGCAAGATATGGCTGGAGAATTATTGAATAAAGCACTTCAACCTCGTTTTGAACCTAAGCCAGCATTGACGACCGCTCGACTTAAACAGCTGAGAAGCAAATTCCAAGATGCAGTTAAAAAACGTGCTTTTTCAAAAGCTGCGTTGATTGAGACTCAATTTGCTGATGCGGTCTCGACTATAAAAATTACAAATGAAGAACGACTGGAAATATTAAAAAAACAATATCTCAGTGCAATGGAAGAAGGCGATGATCAAAAAACGTACGCTTACGCCTCGGCATTTGTTCAGCTTGCGCCGGACAAACGAAAAGCAGAGCTTTCGCGAGTGACCAGTACCGTAGGATTTCTCGAACATAAAATTGCGTTACTCGAAAGAAAAGCTGCTGTCTTCGACGCCATGTATGATTCGGAAAAAACACCACAGGATGTTGATGATGAAAAAGCGTGTTTAGAAAAATTATTAAAAACGCTGGGTCTTTTGAAGGAAATGACCTTAGCGCATGTTCCAGTTTTGGATTATCCAAAAGAAGAGCTAAATAAAGCACCAAAAAAAACACGCTTGGGTAGTGCTGGTATTCCACTGAGGCCGATGGGGCGTTCACCTCGACCGCGAGAATTGCTTGCCTCGCCATCAAGTCAAAAAGTGTCTCGCACACAAGCCTTTTTTCAAGCGGGAAGAACAGTCGAGCATAAAATAGATTTTTACACAAAAAAACTTCAGATTTTTTTGTCAAATGCTGAAAAGAATGTTACCAGTGACGATAGCAAAGATTTTGAATGTTTGCTTGAACAAGCTAATGGGTCTTTTCAGAAAGTGTATGAGGCTTTTTCATCTAAAACCTTGTTGGGGTGTCTTTTTAAATCCAGCGGTGAATCATTTATGCCGGATGATTTTATTTCGGGTTTACGTGAAATTGGAGAAATACTCGGGAGAGCTGTGACTGATCCTGCACAAAAAAATGCGCAATTGTTGAAGGGGTTGATCGCTTTTTTCAAAAAAATGCCGCGACAAGCGCTGGAGGAGTTTGCAGCAAAAGTAGGGTGTGCGCGCTATAAGAATTTTTACAGGGCAGCCGATTATTATTTGGGCACGGATGTCACCGGACAAAAATTAAATATTATGGCATTGGGTCTTGCGCGTGATTCTGATGGTACAAAAGAATTAGGTCCAGTTGCTGAACTTCAAACGTATAATAGTTATTTTGTTGAGGCGCTTCATTGTGCGTTACAACTCCACCAAATTCCTTATGAAAATAAGTTTGCGAGGAATGATATTGTGTCTCATGAACAAGTACTGAAGCCTAATCAGGATTTTATTAGACGGTATGCGATGAGTGGTGCAGGTAACTATGAAATTGCGCGGTACGAGCATTAAATATTCGCAAGACTTTCGATGATAATTTCAGGTTGTATCGCTTCCATGGAATCCCGTTTGATGTGAATCTGATTTTTCCCGACGGTGCCAATTAATTTCGGATCGGTGGGGCCATACAATGAAATAGTCGGTGCATCAAGCGCTGCAGATAAATGTCCTAATCCCGTGTCAACCGCAATATTAAATTTGGAATGCAGTAATAATCCGGCTAGTTCTCTTAGCGTAGATTTGGGTAAGACTTCGACTGCAGAATTAGTTTTAGCTAATCGTTCGGCACGTAATTGTTCTTCGGTATTTCCCCAGGGTAATAATATTTTTAATTCAGGATGGTGTTGATTCAATAAAACAATAAATTTCTCCCAAAGATTTTCGGGCCAGCATTTATCTTCGCGTGCCGTACCGTGTAAAAATACGCAGTAGTTATTACGCGTTTGAGGGAATTTATTTTTATCGATGCCATAATCGGGTGCGCTATCGACAAAAGCATAATTTAACGATTCTGCAAATAATCGTCTGATGCGCGGAATGGCATGAAAATCCCAGTTAATATTAAAGCTCTTATTGTAGAAAAAAGACGCGAGCGGTTCGCGAATAGAATTGCGATCATAACCACAGCGAGTGCCTTTCGAAAACCAAGCGACTATGCCGCTTTTAATTAAGCCTTGAGCGTCGATCACAACGTCGTGTTTGTCTTGATTTAATAATTTATGAAACGCTTCGAGTTCTGCATTTTTCAGTGTTTGAAAAATATTTTTTCGCCATTTTCTGAGCGGAGCAGGAATAATATTTTTTACAGCAGAATGAAATGCGGGAATTTCGGCAAAAGACGGCTCAACTACCCAGTCTATTTTAATGTCAGGATAATTTTTTTGCGCATCGGTTAATGCTGGCAATGCATGAATAATATCACCTAATGAAGACATTTTAATGATCAAAACTCGCATGCGTGTATTGCCTCCCACACGTGTTGAGGTAATAAATTTTTCATGCAGCGGTGATGTTTTAAGGGACATTCACGCTGAAAACATGGGCGACAATATAAATCAATGGATAATATTTTTGCTTTTGTGGATAGCGGTGGAGTAAATCCTGGATCGGTCGAACCATATAATGCAATTAATGGCTTATCTAATGCAGCGGCAATATGCATTAATCCAGAATCATTGGTAATAACAAGAGATGTTTGCGCTAATAAATCAATAGCTTCTGAAAGAGATGTTGTTCCTGCGAGATTTTCGCAACGATTTTCGGTAAGCATATTAATTTTATCTGTGATGCTCTTATCTTTGGCGGAACCAAATAACCAAATATCAAAACCATGTTCTGCCAATTTATTGGCAACGTCAGCATAATATTCCTCGGGCCATCGTTTAGATGGGCCAAATTCTGCGCCGGGACATAACGCAATAATTTTTTTTGCGGTTTCGTTTGGTCTGGATTGCGTCATTAATTTGGGTTTTGGTAGGCGGTCAGATAATTTTTCGTCTTTATCTAACGCCAAATAGGCAAAGCGTTGAATCATCAACGGTAATAATTTTTTGTCTAAATATTTTATATTATTTAATAAGCCATATCGCATTTCGCCTTTAAATCCCGTGCGTTTAGGAATTTTTGCGGCGAACGGAATAATGGCAGATTTCCATGAGTTTGGAAGCACAATACATTCGTCGTAATTTTTTTCGCGCAAGCTTTTGCCCAATGCCCAACGCTTTGAAAAACTAAATTCGCCGTGTTTAAACGGTAGAGCTGATATGGCATTAATTTCCGGCATTCTTTCTAACAATGGCCGTGTGAAATCGGGGGCAATCACGTCGATGATTGCATCTGCATCGCGAGATTTAATAAATTTAAATAAGACTTGCGCCATTACCATGTCGCCCACCCAGGCGGGGCCAATGATCAATATTTTCATAGATTAAAATCAGTCAATGTAAATTTAGCATCGCAATACGGACAGGTGGCTTTACCTGTTTTTTCGATGGGCAAATAAACACGCGGATGTGCATCCCATAATCGCATGTCCGGCATCGGACAAGATAAAGGCAATTCGTTTCGAGTTACGTTGTAGTGTTTTTTTTCGCTTGCGATAATTTTGGTGTTCGACATTCAGGTGATTCTCCCAAGCGCCATCGATAAGCGCAGCGCAACATAATAATCCCTATGATAATCATGGGTAAAGACAGTAATTGTCCCATGGTCATCCAATTAAAAGCAATAAATCCGAGCTGCGGGTCGGGTTGACGAAAAAATTCTGCAATAAATCGAAAGCTGCCGTAGCAAAATAAAAACAATCCTGACACAGCCATGCGGGGTTTCGGTTTTGCCGAGTAAAACCAGATAATGCAAAACAATAAAACGCCTTCCATTAAGAATTCATACACTTCCGATGGGTGGCGGGGAAGAGGGCCTGCCTGAGGATAAATCATGCCCCACGGAACATTGGTAACACGTCCCCATAATTCGCCATTAATAAAATTCCCCACGCGTCCTGCAGCTAAACCAATCGGCACTAATGGTGCGACAAAATCGCCAACTGCAAAAAAAGGTTTTTTAATATGTCTGCTATAAAACCAAATAGCGAGAATTACACCAATTAGTCCGCCATGAAATGACATTCCGCCATCCCAGACTTTAAATAAAATTAAGGGATTTTGGAGGAATAGGGGAAAGATATAGAACAATACATAACCAATTCTTCCGCCCAGTAAGACCCCTAACGCTGCATAGAAAATCAGGTCACTTAATTGGTCTTTATTGACTGGACTTAGCGGATTGTTTTTGGCTCTTACGCCCCCCAAAAGATAAGCGGCCAGAAACCCTATCAAGTACATAATGCCGTACCAATGGACTGGCAAAGGGCCTATATGGAAGGCTATGGGGTCGATTTGGGGGTAAATAAGCATAGGGGTTTGAAGCTCCTTTCAAAAAAGTCCGGGACTTAATAAAACCTTAAGGTTGGTAGTGTAACCTAGAAAGCGTAAAAAGGAGAAAGGGGGTAAAACCCATGCCAAAAATATTTTCCAGTGGAGCCATTTCATTCTGGCACGAACCTCAAGAAGTCAGAGACGCGCGCGAAAGAAAACAGCGAGAATACGAAGTGAAAGAGTTATTGCGAGAAGCCAGTAAAAATAAAGACGCATTTGAAGCTGTCGTTGATAAAGTCTGCTTAATGATTGGCGAAAAACTCATGTCTGGTAAAATCACCGATCAAAATTTCACCTTAAAAATTCAAAGTATTATTGAAGGTTTGCGTGGGTTAGCCTGGCCTAAAAGTCAAGCCAGCTATACCACTAAAACAAAAACTTCAGATGACCCAAGAGATTGGGTTGAAACGTTGAGGGGGTTGAAAAGTTTAGGATATCGCGTAGACGAGAATAAGCCCTCGAATGCGTAACCTCAACTCAATGCATTAAAGACTAATTTTTAACGTAACTTTAATGTAGCTAGCCCGCATAACACTAATATGAACGTAATAATCCAGAAACGTACAATAACGCGTGGTTCTGGCCATCCTTTTAATTCGAAGTGATGATGAATCGGAGCCATTCTAAAAATTCGTTTTCCTGTTAATTTAAATGATGCGACTTGTAAAATAACGGATACCGTTTCTAATACAAATACACCACCCATGACAAATAAAACAATTTCTTGTCGAACAATTACTGCAATCACGCCCAATGCACCACCCAATGCAAGTGCGCCCACATCTCCCATAAACACTTGCGCAGGATAGGTGTTAAACCACAGAAATCCTAAGCCCGATCCCACTAATGCGCCGCAAAACACCGTTAATTCTCCTGCGCCGGGAACATACGGAATAGCTAAATATTTTGCGAATGTCATATTTCCTGTGAGATAAGCGAAAATACCTAATGCGCCGCCCACTAATACTGTAGGAAGTATCGCGAGTCCGTCTAGGCCGTCGGTTAAATTTACGGCATTACTGCTTCCCACAATGACTAAATATACAAAGAAAATATAAAATAAACCTAATTCGAGATAAAGATTTTTGAAAAAGGGAATTAATAATTGAGTATCTGATGGGGCAGAAGCAATGTGATATAAAAATATCGCGGCAGCGAGACCAATAACAGATTGCCAAAAATATTTCCAACGGCTGGCCAATCCCTTGCTGTTTTTTAAAATTAATTTTTTGTAATCATCAACAAATCCAATTGCACCAAAGCCCAGTGTAATAAGTAATGTGATCCACAAGTAAGTATTGTTTAGATCTCCCCATAGTAAAGTGCTTAATGAAATTGCAATTAAAATTAATGTTCCGCCCATGGTGGGTGTGCCCGATTTACTTAAATGGGATTGAGGGCCATCGGTTCTGACCACTTGACCAATTTGATATTGGCTCAACCGGCGAATCATCATGGGCCCAATGCATAATGAAATAGCTAGAGCGGTGAGGGCGCCCAAAATCGTTCGTAACGTTAAATAATCAAATACATTAAAAAAACGGTAATAATGAGACAACCAGTGTGTTAGCCAAAGCAGCATAAAAAAATAATCCTCATGTTTAATGGGGCAGCACCATTTAATTAGGATGAAGCATGACCTCATCCCTTGAATTAGGACGAGGCATGGCCTCATCCCTACATACACTCAATTCTATAATTACACGTAATTCTATCTATATGGATTTGTAGCTATACGGATTTGTAGGGACGAGGCCATGCCTCGTCCTTATGCCAATAATAATTTCACCTCTAATTCATCACTAAACGGAAAACGTTCATGACCAATCTCTTGATAGGTTTCATGACCTTTTCCCGCAATTAAAATAACATCATTCGGTTTCGCACAATCAATGGCATGTTTAATCGCACGACGTCTATCATGTTCTGTGACAACGGATTTTTTGTTTTCAATGCCGGCTTTAATTTCGGCAATAATATCTAAAGGATTTTCCGTGCGCGGATTATCATCGGTTAAGATCACAAAATCAGCGAGTTTTTCTGCAATGCGACCCATTTGTGGACGTTTCGTTTTATCCCTATCACCACCGCATCCAAAGACACACCAAATATTTCCCTGACAATGTTCGCGTAAAGTTTTTAAGGTTTTTTCTAATGCATCTGGCGTATGGGCATAGTCAATGACTACACGAGAATGATTAGGGAAAGGAATCACTTGCATGCGACCCATGATGTTTTTAAGCTGTGAAACATAATTTAAAATATTTTCAAATTCGATTTCCATGATGCCCAGAAGTGTAATTACCGCAAGCAAATTACTGATATTAAATTTGCCAAAAAGAGGCGTATGAAATTTTCCATTGCCCCAAGGGGTATAAATATCTGCAGAAGTACCGGTTTCGTCAGGTATAATATTTTCTGCGTAAATTAAGGGTAATTTTAATGGATTTTTATTTAATTCGGTCGACGTGCAATATACTGAAGAAGATTTAATTGTCGAGGCAAATTTTAGACCCGTGGGATCGTCAATATTAATAATAGAATAGGGAGGTTTGAATTCCGTAAATAATTTTAATTTTGCGGCTTCATATGCTTCCATGGTTTTATGATAATCCAAATGATCTTGCGTCAGATTGGTAAAGATTCCCGCAAAAAAATCAGTGCCTTTTAAGCGGCCTTGCACTAATCCATGTGAAGACGCTTCGACAGCAACAGCATCTGTTTTTTCTATATTAAAAAAATCAATTAATTTTTTATATTCATCAGGACTGGGTGTGGTGAGTCGAGCCGGTTGAAGATGATCAATTAAACCATTGCCAATCGTTCCAATTACACCTGTTTTTAAACCCGCGAGTTTAAGTGCGTGCGCAATAAAATGCGTAATAGACGTTTTACCGTTGGTTCCAGTGACACCAATAATTTTAGGTGGATGTGTTATCCGGGGGCACATTTAATATCCTCAATGCATCGCCCATGACTTTCGCAAAGACCGGGCCTGCAATATCTCCGCCAAAATACGCTTTTTTAGTGGGATCGCGCAAGATCACCGCGATAACTAATCGGGGATTGCTAGCCGGTGCCATTCCTACAAATACCCCATTATGGTGATTTTTTTCATAGCCATGGGGGCCTAAAATACGGGTCGTCCCCGTTTTACCTGAAATAATATAATTGGGGACGCGTGCAGCAACTGCAGTGCCACCGCCTTTATCCAATACTGATTCGAGCATGGTGCGTAATTCACTTGCTACCTTGGGTGATACCACTTGTTTAGCTTTAACGGGGCTGTTCACGACAAATAAACTTAAGGGAATATCTTTACCGTCATTCGCAATGATTTGGTATGCGTGTGCGAGCTGTAAAAGATTGACGGAAATGCCATAACCGAATGTCATGGTAGCGAGCACAAACGGAGAGTGTTCTGCATTCGGTGCCGTGTGGCCATCGCTTTCACCAGGGAATCCAAGACCCGTCGGTTGTGTAAATCCAAATGCGTGAATCATGTTTATGAATAGAGTGGGAGGGAGTGATAAAATTGTTTTTGAAATGCCGACGTTGCTAGACACTTCAAGCACTCGCGTTAACGAAATTACCCCATTATTGTAACCATCGTCATCAATTTTTTTGTCATCAACGGTCCAATAACCTGGGTTGGTATCTACCATAGAATGTGGCGTAAATTTTCCGGATGATAATGCGGTAGCCATTGCAATTGTTTTCATCGTAGAGCCGGGTTCAAATAAATCGGTAACTGCACGATTGCGATAAATGCTGCTTTCGCCTGAAGGACGTCGATTCGGATTAAATGACGGTGCATTTGCCATCGCGAGGATTTCGCCAGTTTTAACGTCTAAAATAATAATAGAGCCATCGTGAGCGCCAAATTCTTTTATACCTTTATCTAATTCATGATAAGCCAAATATTGTAAGCGATTATCAATGCTTAGCATTAAATTATGTCCAGGAACGGGTTCATGAATCGTACCTAAATTAGAGACTTCATTGCCGTAGCGATCCTGAATAATTTTTTTCAATCCTGGTGTACCAGATAACCACGTATTAAATTGTAATTCCAAGCCATCTTGTCCGGTGTCATCAATATTTGTAAATCCCACTAATTGTGAAGAGGCTTCTCCATCTGGATAAAAACGTTGATATTGACGTTCGAGAAATAATCCCTTGATATTGAGATTGTTTAATTCGGTTTGAATCGCGGGGGAAAGATCGCGTTTAAGATAAACAAAGCGTTTGGATTTGTTTTTTTCTAATTCAAGGTAAATGTCATTTGCATCAACGCCAATTAATTTTGAGATCGAAAATAATTGATCTTTTGTTAAAGTTGTTTTGGTGGGGTCAATCCATGCGGCATAAACCGGTGTGCTGATGGCAAGCGGTTGGCCATTTCTGTCAGTAATCATTCCACGATAAGCAGGAATAACAATTTGGCGAATAGCGCGCTCAGACCATTGTGTTTGTAGGAAGTGACGTTTGACTACACTTAAATCAACGAGTCGAGCAACTAAAGCTGAAATAACAATTCCCAACAAAACCACAACAACCACGAGCCGCCGAAAATGAAAAAAGTCGGCTTGTGGAGATGTCATGGGTGAATATAGACGACCTGCTGTGAGTTAGGGAAAACTAAATTGTCATTTTGTTTGGCAGCGCGCTCAATGCGAGAGGGCGCAACCCATGTATTTTTTTCTAATAATAACTGTCCATACTGCGTTTGAATGTGATTTCTATCTTGTTGAAGGCTGGCTAATTCGCCGACCATTTTTCGATTGCTATCTGATAATGTAATGACACTTAACGCTGAAATCACAATCGCAATCAATAGCGTGAGTGTTGTGATTGTTTGACGCGAAAGCGCTAATGCACGTATATGCGCGGGTGAGGTTGCAACAACGATGCCTTGAGTCAGAGCTCGAGCAGCTGCGTTCATACTGTTTTCTCCACAATTCGTAAAATGGCGCTACGAGAGCGCGGGTTTTCTTTCATTTCTACTTCGGAAGGTCGAATCGCGCGACCCACAGTCCGTAGACTTTTCTTCAACGACCGATCCTGAATCGGCAGTTGACGTAATACGACATCACCGTGAATTTCTTCTTGTATGAACTGCTTAACTATCCGATCTTCCAGTGAATGAAAGCTAATCACTGCGAGTCGTCCGTTATTTTTTAGAATGTCTAAACACTGGGGTAGTACTTCCCGCAGTACTTCTAATTCTTGGTTAATAAATATTCTCAATGCTTGAAACGTTCGCGTCGCTGGGTGTTTCTCTCTTTCCCAGGCGGGATTCGCTTTTTTGGCGATTTCCGCTAATTGCAACGTAGTTGTTATTGGCGTTTCTCTTTGTGCATTGACGATGGCGTTGGCTATTTTTTTTGCAAATCGTTCTTCGCCATAGGTTTTTAATATTTCAGCTAATTTTTCTGGTTTTACTGTTTCTAAAAATTCTGCGACGCTGATTCCTTTGTCGGGATCCATTCGCATATCCAGCGGACCGTCTTTTTGAAAGCTGAATCCGCGTGTGGCGTCATCTAATTGTGGGGAAGACACACCCAAGTCCAATAAAATGCCGCTTATGTTTCCCGTAATATTATTTTTTTCAGCGATTTTTTTTATATTTTTAAAAGAATCTCGAATAAAATAAAAGTTTTTGTTTTTAATTTTTTGCGCTTCTTTCTCTGCATCCGGATCCTTATCAATCGCAAATAATTTTCCGTTGTTATTTAATCTTTCTAATATTTCTCGGCTATGTCCGCCGCGTCCAAACGTTCCGTCGATATAAATGCCTGATGGCTCAATCGAAAGTCCGTTCAGGACTTCTGACAGCAACACCGGGCGATGGTCGAAAACATAAGGCATGTTTATAAGGCAAGAGATTGGAGTTCAGGGGGGACATCCGTCGTGCCGTTCTCTTCTTCCGCTAACCATTCATCTCGGTGTTTTTGCCAGTGTTGTTTATCCCAAATTTCAAACTTATTTCCTTGGCCAATCAGAACAACTTCTTTTTCTAAGTGCGCATACTCTCTTAGTAATGTTGGTATAAGGACACGGCCACTGCTATCGACATCGATTTCAGTGGCATGCCCAATGAGCAATCGCTGGATCCGTCGCGTTGCCTTGTTAAAACTGGACAGTGCTTGAATTTTTTGTTCGATTTTTTGCCATTCATAAATAGGGTAGAGCAGTAAGCACGGAGAATCGGTGTCGATTGTCAGAATTAATTTTTGGCCGTTATGTTGTTGACCTTCATCGCGATAGCGCGTTGGCAATGCCATACGCCCTTTGCTATCAAGATTGATGCCGTTAATTCCTCTGTACACGGTGTCTCCGAGTTATTCCCACTATTTCCCACACTGCGACACATTTTTACACCGAACGACACAAATGTGCAAGTCTTTTTAAAAACGTTCCCACTTTACGGGATGGCAACGATCCCTTAGCCTAGTGAAATGAGCTCAACAGATTTAAAAAATTATTCCGAACGCATCGAGATTTTTCTCGACAAAAATCTCATGAATTCTCCTGATCCTTTGCATCAAGCGATGCGTTACAGCGTATTGAATGGCGGAAAAAGATTACGGCCCTTATTGGTTTATGCCGCAGGTCTCGTGAGCGGTGCAGACGAAATACAACTGGATAATTGTGCGGCGGCAGTGGAATGTATTCATGCGTATTCTTTAATTCATGATGACTTACCTGCGATGGACGATGATGATTTCCGTCGTGGCGTGCCAAGCTGTCATAAAAAATTTGATGAAGCGACGGCTATTTTGGCAGGTGATGCATTGCACAGCCTCGCATTTAAATTTTTGGCAAAAAATAACCATGCGCCATTAATCATATTATTGGCTGACGCTATTGGTGCAGAAGGAATGGTTTTAGGACAAAGCATCGACATGCAATATAAACAGAAAGAAATTCCTGAAAATATTCGTGAGAGGATTCATAAAAATAAAACTGCAAAATTAATTACCGCAAGTGTGCAATTGGGTGCATTGTCAGGACGTATAGATAGTGAATCATATGAAAATCTGACGCAATTTGCTGAAAATTTTGGATTAGGATTTCAATATCAAGATGATGCGCACGATGGCGAAGAAGATAATTTAGATAAAGCAAATTTTTTTTATGATAAGGCCAAAAATTATTTATCGTCGTTATCCAATACCGAGTTATTTTTTCGGATATTAGAAAGAGTGAACGCGAGTAATAGTAGTAACGATAACCCAAACCATTCCATCGCATAAATCACATGTTCTTGTGAGGTTGAATTCAGTAGTAGTGTGTTTGCGTCATGACTAATAACAATGTACGGATAAAAATCATGTTTTACGGCGTGGCTTAGTTTTGCAATATTTAATGCCGTGGGTGCAATTTCCAGAATACCTTGAATATCTTGTTCACCAAAAATAGGGGAGATTGTATTGGGATCTTTAGTGGATACAGTTCCACGTTCGACCAAAATCATTTTAGTCGCGCCAAAAATATTAAACGGTGTAAACACATCAAATGCTTTTTTGTTAGGTACAAATAACGAATGTGCATTATCAAATCGGCCGGTCAGTTGAATTTTAAAAAAGCGGAGATTTTCTTGCTTGGTATTCAGGGTAGCTGCAGTGATTACGGTTTGGCTACGGACAAAGTACTGCATCGTGAGTAATTTTTTGAATTCAGCCCGATTAAGCTGCCAAAAGCCTAAGTTTAATAGGGCGCTGAAAATAATGAGGGTAATTAAAGTCGTTATCAATGTCGGACGGAAAGAGTATTTCATGGTTATCGTTTCGTTAAATTCCAGTTATCATAGAGGCCACATTTTTTGAGAATGGGAATGTACCATGATTGCAATTTTACATAAAGATTTACCTGAATTTGACGGTGTGAGCTTTGATACGCGTACGCTACAGCCCGGCAATCTCTATTTCGCGATACTCGGCGAATCCAAGGATGGCCATGATTTTATCGATGATGCGCGTCGAAAAGGTGCGGCAGGCGTAGTTGTGTCTAAGTCTGTGAGTACGACGGTGCCGGTGATTGAAGTCGAAGATACGACAATTGCGTTGGGAGAGCTGGGAAAAGTCTGGCGCGACCAATTTGATATTCCGTTAGTTGCGTTGACGGGTAGCAATGGCAAAACCACGACCAAAAATATGATCTCGGCGATTTTTGCCGAAGCGGGGCTGAATCCATTGGCGACCGAAGGTAATTTGAATAATCAATGGGGTGTGCCGTTGATGTTGTCTCGATTAACGCATGAAAACAAATCGGCCGTAATCGAAATGGGTATGAATCATTTCGACGAAATCCGTTATCTTACGCATTTGGCAAAGCCCACTATTGCATTAATTACAAATGCTGGACCCAGTCACTTAGAAGGTGTGGGTGGTACCGTAAAAGGTGTTGCGCAAGCGAAAGGCGAAATTTTTGAGGGATTAGCGTTAAATGGAACGGCGGTAATTAATGCCGATGATAAATTTGCGGACATGTGGGAAAAATTAGCCGGTTCACGAAAAATCATTACGTTTGGTTTGCAAAATTCTTCGGATGTTCATGGTGAAGTTGTAAAGGGAGGTTTTATTTTAAAAGTAGGCGATAAATCCATCACCATAAAATTAGGCTTATTAGGTAAGCATAACATTATGAATGCATTGGCAGCATCCGCTGTATGCGTCGCAAATAATATTAAACTCGAGACAATTAAGTCAGGATTAGAAAAAATGAATCCGGAACACGGACGCATGGAAAGTAAAGAAGGATTAAATGGCGCAAAAGTGATTGATGATACTTACAATGCAAATCCATTATCATTTCGTGCTGCAATAGAATCTATTTCGCATGAGAAATGCAAGAAAATATTGGCGTTGGGTGATATGCGTGAATTAGGCGAGCAGGGTCCTGAGTTGCATCGTGAATGTGGAAAGTTAGCGAAAGACGCGGGGATTGATATTCTATTTGCGACCGGCGAGTTGATGAAAAATACCGTAGAAAGTTTTGGCGAAAATGCGCAGCATTTCGTGACGCATGCAGATTTAATTGCTGCTTTAAAGCCATTGTTAACGAAAGATGTTTTAGTTTTGGTAAAGGGATCGCGTTCTATGAAGATGGAGTTGGTGGTCGATGCCATTACCTAAAAAATTGGCTTTAGTGGTTGATGATGATGTGTATATTCGCGCGGCGATTAAAAAAATATTGCTATCTTTTGGTTTTGATGTTGTTGAAGCGGTGAATGGAAAGGATGGAGTTGAAAAATTCCGGCAGCAGAAATTTGATCTGGTTACGATGGATTTTATGATGCCAGAATTAAATGGTGCAGAAGCAGCAAAGAAAATACGTGAACAGAATAAAGACATTTTAATTATTGGTTTAAGTTCTTCTTATCGCCGTATGGAAACGGAGTGTAGAAGATTAAATTTTACCATTCCTGTTTTATCTAAATTCGAGATGCCCGACGTGTTAACAGATTTTATAAGGGGGCTGTGCGATGAAAGAAAAGAAGACAAAGATAGCGGTCGTTATTGATGATGATATCGTTCATTTGGCATGTGTTAAACGAGAATTAATGGTGCTTGGTTACACCGTTTTTCTTGCCAATGATGGTTCAGTTGCGCTTGAGAATTTGAGCAATTATGGAGAGATGTTGACTTATTTGTCATCGATAATCATATGCCGAAAACAGATGGCCCTGTAACAATTTATCGCTTAAGACAGAATCCTTTTTTTTCAACGGTAGATATTGTTGGTCGATGTGCTGAGCCTGATGATATGCAAGAGAAAACGTTAAAGCTACTTCAAGAAAATATGCTGAGTACAGAAAATTTGCGTTTTATCGCCAAGCCTGGAAGAGTTTTTCCGATACAGCGGTTGTCACAGAAAACTACTTCAACTCTATTGATGGTGTCAGCAGAAGTCAGTGCTAGCCCGGAAAAATCTCCCTCAATGCGTCATAGCCCCATTCGAAAGCAAAGTGAATAGTCGCTAACCGAATACTTTCTCGACTACCCGTAAAATATTGATGAATGGTTTTCGTATCTGTCATCGATGTTGCTAATCCAAACCAAATGGTTCCGACCGGTTTATCTTTTGTTCCACCCTCGGGGCCTGCAATGCCCGTCACAGATAGCGCAAAATCAACCGGTGATTTATTTAACGCACCTTCAGCCATTTTTTCTGCAGTCTCTTTGCTGACCGCGCCATAGGTTTGAATAATATTTTCGGGAACGCCCAATAATTCTTGTTTAGAAAGATTGGAGTATGTCACGAATCCTCGCTCGAAAAATGTTGAGCTCCCTGGTATTCCCGTTAATGCAAATGCAATTCCACCCCCGGTGCAGGATTCTGCAATGGCACATTTTAATTTTTGTTTGCGCAAAAACTGGCCCCATTTTTCTGCCAGAATGCTAATATTCTCGTCTAACCGTTTCATACAGGGACTCTCCTATGGCACTTGAACAACATACGCCCATGATGCAGCAATATTTACGCATTAAAAGCGATCATACGGATAAATTAGTATTCTATCGCATGGGCGATTTTTATGAATTATTTTTTGATGACGCGAAAAAAGCAGCAAAATTACTGGATTTAACGCTAACCAAACGCGGTCAATCCAACGGCGAGCCTATTCCCATGGCAGGCATTCCGTATCATGCGGCTGAAAATTATTTGGCGAAATTAATTAAATCGGGTGAATCTGTCGCAATTTGCGAACAAATTGGTGATCCTGCAACATCCAAAGGTCCTGTTGAACGACAAGTCGTTAGAATTGTCACGCCAGGCACCGTTACGGATGAAGCATTATTAGAAGACCGTAAAGATAATTTATTAGTTGCGCTACATCGTATGGAATTAAAATTTGGGTTGGCGAGCTTAGATTTATCCAGCGGACGATTTATTTTACAAGAATTACATGGCGAAGAAAGTGTGCTCAGTGAATTAGAACGTTTAAAACCCGCAGAAATATTAGTCAGCGAAGAAGGAGGTTCAGATCCAATATTAAAAAATCGAGCAGGTATAAGAAAACGGGGTATTTGGGAATTTAATCTCGAAACAGCAAAGCAATTATTGTCGTCGCATTTTAAAACGCAAGATTTATCGGGATTTGGATGTGATGAATTTCCGTTGGGATTAATGGCAGCGGGTGCGTTACTGCATTATGCGCGTGAAACACAGCGTGCCGCATTGCCACATATTCGCAGTCTTCGTGTAGAGCATCCGGAAGATTATTTAATTTTAGATGCAGCGACACGACGTAATTTAGAATTGGATACCAATTTGCAGGGCGGAATTGATAATACGTTATCGAGTGTGATTGATCGTACTTCAACAGCAATGGGCAGTCGATTATTGCGCCGTTGGTTAAATCAGCCATTACGTGAAAGAAATATTTTACTTCATCGCCAAGAAATTATTACAGGGTTTATTCGCAATAGGTCATATGCGGATGTGCAAGAATATTTGCGTGAAATTGGCGACATTGAAAGAATTCTGGCGCGTGTGGCCTTAAAATCAGCGCGGCCTCGGGATTTGGTTCAGCTGCGAACCGCTATCAGTATGTTTCCGCATATCAAAAATTATTTAAGTAATAGCAGTATTCCTCGCATACAACAGCTAGCAAATAAAATTTTTATTTTTGATGAGTTATTACAGATTTTAAATACTGCATTGATTGATAATCCGCCGATGTTAATTCGTGATGGCGGAGTAATTGCGCCTGGTTATAATTCAGAATTAGATGAGCTAAGAATGCTCAGCGAAAATGCGAGTCAGTATTTAATTGATCTCGAAACGCGAGAGCGAGAGCGCACCAATATTTCAACGCTTAAAGTCGGCTATAACAGAATTCATGGGTACTATATAGAGATTAGTACCGCACAATCTAAAAATGCGCCGATTGATTATCAGCGTCGTCAGACTTTAAAAAATGCAGAGCGTTATATCACGCCAGAATTAAAGCAATTTGAAGATAAAGTCTTAAGCGCAAAATCCAAGGCTTTAAGTCTAGAAAAATATTTATATGAAATGTTATTGGATCGTATTGCTCAAGATTTATCTCAATTACAAGATAACTCATCTATTATTGCAGGCATCGATGTGTCGTGTAATTTTGCGGAGCGTGCAGAAACCTTGCATTGGGTTTGCCCTACATTGACACAAAATACTGAATTAAATATTACCGCCGGTCGACATCCTGTGATTGAGTTTACGCAACAAAATCCTTTTGTGCCCAATGATATTGTTTTATCGTCTTCACGCCGAATGCTAATTATTACGGGGCCAAATATGGGGGGAAAATCTACTTATATGCGTCAAACGGCATTAATTACTTTGCTAGCACATATAGGATCTTATGTTCCTGCATCACAAGCTACTATTGGCAATATTGATAGAATATTCACGAGAATAGGCGCAGCGGATGATCTTGCGGGTGGTCGATCGACGTTTATGGTGGAAATGACTGAAACAGCGAATATATTGCACAATGCGACGGAAAATAGCTTGGTTTTGATGGATGAAGTGGGGAGAGGTACTAGTACTTTTGATGGTTTATCGTTAGCATGGTCATGTGCGCATTACCTAGCAGATAACATCAAAGCGTTTACATTATTTGCAACACATTATTTTGAATTGACCAGTTTGCCCCAAGAATGTGAAGGAATAGTGAACGTCCATTTGGATGCGGTAGAGCATGGTGATCATGTTGTATTTTTGCATGCGGTACAGGAAGGCCCGGCAAGTAAGAGTTATGGATTGCAGGTTGCGCAATTGGCTGGAATTCCAAAAATTGTAATTGAAAATGCGAAAGAAAAACTGGCTACTCTTGAGATGAAGTGACATGTTTTTTGGTATGAGGACCGGGCGCGGCCCGGTCCCTACAAACACACGATTCTTGTTGAGAATTTGAATTTTAGGTTTGCAGGGTCGAAGCCATGCTTCGACATGAAGGAACGGGTGAAAGTAAATATGAAGATTAAATATATCGATAAGGCTGTAAAATTATTACAGTCCGGCGAATGTGTTGGTATTCCAACAGAAACTGTTTATGGCCTGGCGGCAGATGCGGCCAATCCCACAGCAATTAAAAAAATATTTAAACTAAAAGGCCGACCACAAAACCATCCCTTAATATTACATATTTATAATTTAGATCAGCTAAAAGATTGGGTGGAATTTATTCCCGAAACAGCAAAAAAATTAATGAAAAAATTCTGGCCGGGTCCCATGACTCTCATATTTCCTGTTAAAAAAGATATTCTCAAAAAACCTTATGTTAAAACTATTACGGGTAACCAAAATACTATTGGCATACGCATGCCATCACATCCCATCACACGAAAATTATTGAAATTATTGGGTGGGCCAGTAGTTGCGCCGTCTGCTAATAAATTTGGTCATGTGAGCCCAACCAGTGCGGAACACGTTAAATCAGAATTTAAACATAAACTAAAATTAATTTTAGACGGTGGTCAAACAAAATTGGGTATTGAATCAACCATTATTAATGTCACAGAAGTACCGCCTAGGGTATTGCGTCCGGGGCCCTTAAGTATTGCTAAAATCAAAAAATTATCTGGCGTGAATGTGGTTTCGGGTAAATCGAAAAAATCACCGCGTGTATCAGGAAGCTTAAAATCCCATTATGCGCCACGTACACCCGTCAAATTATTTACGGGAAAAATTAAATCACCCAAAAAAAATATTGGTGTTGTGTCAATGTCATTGCCGACATTGAGAATAACAGAATGGATTGTGATGCCAGATGAGCCTGCAAAATACGCTAAAAAATTATATGCGGTATTGCGTGAATTAGACGCAAAGCGATTAAATGCCATACATATAGAATTGCCGCCCAACAAACCAGAGTGGGCGGCAATTCGCGATCGATTATTACGCGCGGCGGGTTAACGCTCTTGTTCGGTCCTTCGTAAATGGGACAGGTAACTGAGTTGTTCCTTAAGCTTTCCTTAAGGTTTCTTTGATATTATTGCTGCCAGATTTTCCTGATAACTTTTGTATATATCGTTTTGAGGGTTTAATAATGAGTGTTGACATGAGGGATCTGGCTCAAGATGCTGTACTGTGCCGTCGTATTTCCCCGCAAATTTATCATGCTATGCTGCATGAACCGACTTTGCAAACGGATGAATTTGAGGCCTTATATTTAGCTTGGTGGAATGCCAACGAAGCCTTCGAAAAAGCGTATGAAAAATATGAAGCAGATACAATCAGCTGGTTTCCTTTTTATCCCTCAGCATTAGATCTGGCTGTTCAGCGAGCACGCCAAAATATGGCGGAATACTGCAGTCGACAAGATACTGTTACGCGAGTACTGGAGCATGCCAGTCAAAATAAAGTGTTAAAAAAAGCACAAGTGATTTTCGCGGAACGACATGCTCAAGATTTAAATGCGTCTTCATGGGGAGACGTGTTATCCAATCTTTGTTCAGAGATTACACCTTCAAAAATTCTCTTGGGATTAGCGACGGTTAATTTCGCTGCAGCTCAGCCTGTTTTAAATCATGTTTTTCCGAATACAAATAATGCTGAAAATATTACGGGTGGAATGAGTGTCGGCCTACCAAAATCAGTGTCTCCCGCAAAAGTTTCTAGTCCCGCCCTGGAATCTGCAAAAAATCGTCAAAAACGGGAAAAAAAACAACAAAAAGTTGAAGACATTTTTGTTACTACTGAACCTTCTTTAAAAAAATCCATTACCGATTTTCGTAAAGCATATTTAAAGTTTTATAAAGGGAATTCTGCAGCGGTGATTACCGCTGATGTTCTTTCAACGGACTCGCGAGATCACGGAATACTCATGAAGGAGGCGGGCGCTTTTCTGGGTCGCTACTCAAGCGATATTCAGGAAGGTAAACGAAAATATCCAGAGCTTATTGCGTCACTTGAAGAACACGCGCCATACAGTGCAGGTGCATCTCTTATGTTAGCGGTAATACATGTATTAGGTGGTGGAAATAGTGATGATGCCGTGATGCTTTACGTACAAGCCTATTTGAAACTTCCATCACTGTTTGAGGGTGAAGACAACTATTCATGGGCTGAGGGATTTTTGGGTGCCGTGACATTTCGAATGAAAATAGCACTGGATGCGTTGGGGGCTTTAACAAAAGAAGAAGATTACGTTCAGGAAAAAAATCTGTTGGTGCTAGGCGAAGTACGTGTGCTGAGTGATTTAGCAAAAGCAGTACATGAAAATCTCAAGCCCTACGGTAATCCTATGAATACTAAAACGCTGGTGTTAGCGGAAGAAATGATGGGTGTGGTGAAAGTATGGGAAAAAGCGATCCAAACTGCGCAAGAAAAATTGGCAAAGCAAAAACACGTCGACGTGAAACAACCTAAAAAAGAAACTGTCGTGCCAAAATCCGAAAAAGTTGCTGCTGCTCCAGTGACAACCGATCAAGCCTTAAAAGATGTTTTATTTGAATTAGTGACTTTTTATAAAACACAACCTGTTTCACAAAAAGGCTTTGTTTCAAGTAAAGGAGGATTGTTTCAAGAAGGAACTATACTTCCTGAAGTCATGACAATGGGAATGCAAGTCATGGCGAATTTTGACTCCTCCCATAAAGGAGCTTCAGCTGGGTATAACGCGTATCTGAAAAAAAATCCCAGCGTTCGAGATAAAATATTCGCAGAGGCCACAAAGGGAAATGGTTACGCGTCTTATCTTTTAGCGAGTATTCAGCCTGAAGGTCAACCCGAAGCGGTCGTGTTTGCTGCACAATGTGTGAGAAAACCGGATAAAAAAGATAAAAATCCTTATGCAGGTGTTGAATTATTTTTAAATGTGGCCCAACAACGTCTCGATACATTAAAAGGTAATGCTTCAGCTCAAGATGAAATTGCACACATTGAAATAGCGATGAAAGCTGTGCGTGAATATCAAGATCATGCAAAAAATCCTAAAAAAGTTTCTGAAGAAAGTAAACCGCTTCAGGAGGATATTGATTGGATTTTATCTGGGATTGCTAAAAGTGGTAAGCAAAAAGAATATACTCAACGATTGGGTTTGGATCTTACGCTCAAATCTTTCACCGTATTATCGCCGAGTGATCGGTGGGACTTGAATAATGCATTTAGTCTATCAAAACTGGAGCAAGATATTATCACGATTCGTGATTACGCCTTCCGAGGAAGTAAAGAGGCGTTAAGGTATATGTATGTTGCAGCGACGCATGAAACTAGATTTGCGGATGCTGCTTTAGTTGCGTTGCAAGCAGTGAGACTTGAGCCGACAGAAGAACATTATGTTGATCTGCATAACGCAATTGCTTCTATTTTAGACAGAGAGTATCCCAAAATCGGTGGAATGTTAGAAGACAGAGATACTTTTGATCCTGTTTATTATGATCAAATGTTGCGCTGGTTTGAAATATCTCGACGAGCACTTGAGCATATAACGGTCGAGTCAAGTATTTACAAAAAAATGTTTAATCGATGGTCAGATTTAATCACTCGTGATGCATTCGCGAAAACAGGTGTTCAGATTTTGCCTAAACCTGCGTCGCAGGCAGATTACAAAAATTATCATAATGCACTTGCTTCAGCATCGCCAGGTGAATCCGTAATAGAAATTCACATGACGTGGGCGTCCAAAGGTGTTGTAGATGCCAGTCTTGCTCTGATTGACCTGTATCGAAAAGGGTATGAAATTTCGCAGAGCTTTGACCAAGCACGATTACTTTATCGTATAGCGTTGATTCAAGCGGGTAATGATCAAGCTAAAAGAAAACAAGTAGAGGAAAAATGGCCCTTGATTGAACCGAGGTCAGCTGAAAGTCCAATAAATTGGTTGATCGCACGAGTGACAGGAATAGAAGAACGCGCTTTGCCAAGAGGGCTAGTTGGACCGATTGTTGTGACAATGATTTTCATACATGTGCTTTTGCTTTCTTCGCTGTACTCCATGGCAAAGAGATTCTTTAGGCGACAGCCGGAGAGAGTGATTGAACAACCCAAAAAAGAATCGCCACCGAAACTCAAAAAACAACGCAAAACACCACAAGAAAGTGCAGCGAAAGTGAAAGACGGTGAGTACAAAAAATTGTGCGCTGAATTCGACGCGATGAAAGCACGGTTTGAAAAACTAAAACGTAAGCAAGAACAATACCAGCTTGAAAAATGTAAAGCGCCTATTAAGGCGTGTGAGATTATTTTTGCGAAAACCTATTCTGTTGAGACGATAGCTGAACTTAAACAAGATATTGAAACGTTGAAAATTCACTGCGCAGAATTAGAAAATATTATTGATCTGCATGAAAAATCAGAAGAAAAAAATAAAAAATATACCGCTGTATTAGCTGCATTAGACAAAGTAAAGACTGATGCTCTCAGTGTTGCTGCTGTTCC
>JANRJR010000057.1:0-14028 GCA_033763845.1 Gammaproteobacteria bacterium
GGCCTCAGACACATCACGACAAACAGCCTCAACGTCTTTCTCAACAGCTGTAGTTAAAGCAATTTTTACAGCTTCGGGCAATGTTAGCTTTGGGTTTCTCAGTGCTTGTCTCATTTCTGGAACACCGTACCCTGCGATATCTAACATGAGCTTATTATTTTTAAGTAACAGCTCGCGAAAATGGGCTGAATTTTCAATAAGAATATTAAGCCCACAATGATAAGGCTCGCGAATGTAATACATCACCTTATAAATTCCGACTTTTGCTACCGTCTCTGAAACAAATTTTGATGCCGCTTCTTTTTTCAACTGTCCATCTTCCAAGACATTAAACATTTGTTGAATATTCGCAGGATCTTTCTCAAACATATTTATGACCGTTATTCGCGCTTTGGAGACATTACAACCGCTATCATAATTCAATAAATGACTTCGCTTAGCCATTGCTTGTACTAGAGGATCCTGTTTACTTGACTTTACTAACGCTAAATATTTCTCTTGAAGTCTATTAACTTCTCGCTGGCCAGCAAAATCATTTTTATTTTGCTCCATAGTTAAAAAATTTCTTTCTAACATAAATAATTGAAACGCTATCTGCCACTCTTTGGGCAAAATCCTATAATCTACATGGCTATAATCGAACTGCCCTAAAAAGATATGTAAAGCACTTTGCAATTGTGTCAAATTAGCGAGGGAGATTTGAGCTTTTTTTTGCAGCATAAGCTCATCTATCATAAAAACATCTAAAAAATTGGCGTTATTTTTACGCAAAATTTCAAGCAAAAACGCTAGCGTAAGACTCACCGAGTCATATCCTTTAACACTGACATTTGGATCTACAGTATATTCACCCTCAAAAGACAAAAACATTTCATCAAATAATTTCATGGCTTCTTCATAATTCCCTGCCAAAAATTCATCTCTGGCGTTTTTATATGTACTTTTAGCTTTGGGTATAGGACTTCCTCGTTCCTCACTATTTTGTATATCGTCTTCACTTGCACTTGTTAGACTTCCCGCAATTAATTCATGTGAAGTTTTCACCCTTGGGAGAGATGCTTTTAGCACACGCTGTGGAGTAGACGTAGCGTTACGATTCCGCCACCAATTCATGAATCGACCAAAAAATCCTGATGATGGAGACTGCTTAGGTAGAGTGTCTGGAGATATTTTACGCTGAAATGCATCAAGAAATTCATGGGAGCTTAATAGCACCACTGTAGGTACTACTTCCGAAAAATATTCAGAAAGCCTCAGGGAATACTGCATCTGGTCAGTATAGTAATTTACTTTTTTCTGCCTTGATGAATTATCGACGACAAGAATTCCCTCCGGCAAAAAAATCTCTAGCCTTGTGAAATCTTTATATTCATCAAGTACTGCATTTAATTCATCCAGACTTTTTATTTCAACTTTGGCGGTAAATGGTTTGTGACTGCTCGATTCTTCTTTCCCTTTATCTTTACTGGCAGCGCTTTCAGCTGCTTTATCCACATTGAGCCTTAATAATGGATGTCCTTGCATCGTCCACTTCATATCATCAAGTAAATCTTGTAACTGTTTAATATCTTTGAACGTACCGACTTTCAACGCCGCATCTAAAATAGCGTCAGAAAATAATTTATATCTTAAATCACTTTCTCGGGACACAAGCTTTTCTTTTAATTCTATTAATTTAAAAACTAAATCTGGCCGTTTTGAAATAAGATCACGCTTAAAAACTTCATCATCAAAAAAATAATCCGCCCGTTCGGGATTCTTAAGAATAAAGGCTACTTTAAACTCAACGGGTAATTCATCTGCTTCTGTTTTATATTTTGCTTGTCGTTTACGCGCATAATACCCGTTATCAGACGCTTCAAAATAACGACGCAAAATAAATTCACTGGGATCTGTTTTTTCTGCTGCTTCTAATGCTCTATATAATTCATTTCGTCGCCATGGAAAACGAACAGTATCAATTAATCCATATTTTCGAATCGCGTAATGCAATTCCGGTTTACCCTTCTGAATCATTTGGCGAATTAAATCAGGTTTATTAACAAGCAATCTGCGATATGCTGAGTTGGCTGCCAGAAAAAATTCTGCGTTTTTCGGGTTTAAAATTAAATCAGTCACAATTTCATGTGGTTGAACTGAATATTGAGGTCTTTTCCCAAGTCGGATCAATATCATTAGATCATGTGCATAAAGGTAAAGAAAGTGATCTGGATTGAGCTCATCTTCAACACCTACCTGACGAAGCTGCATGGGTTCAGAGCCCGTGAAATAAAAAGTACCGGGCGCTAGATTGGCTGCAGCAAGATCGGCATCACTTCCAATGAGATTGGGATGTAGGACCTTCTTTTCACTGCTCATGCCGCACCCTCTACTTGAACGTCGTTATATTAAGTATAGGTCAAAAATATGAAATTTTTGTTAACCACTGGTTTTTGTGAGCCCAGTAGGACGGGCGCCCCCTTCATCTTTAAACGTCTCTGAGGCCAAAACATCCATTTTTAAAGACAGCGCACTAAAACGTGCCTTAATGCCTAGAAAAAATGATTTAAACCTTAAACCAGCCCCACTTCCACCCTCAGATTCTACTTTATGCGATTGCATCAAAGTGGGTGCAGATTTGGATTTCGCTTCCACTACTTTTGAAGATAGTTTTTCGTTAGCCACCACTTTGTCATGAACCCATTTAGTCAAGCCGATCGCACCAAACGCAAAAGCAGCTTCACATAAAACATGCGCCGCGCGCACAACGTGAAAACCTAATACATGCACACCGACCACGTGCACACTCGCCAATGCGATAGCCGCAACACCAAAACCAATCGCAATATTTTTCGCAGCACTTCCTATTGAAGATCTTATTTTACGAAACATTTCCGCTCTTTTATGCTGGCGATCAATGACGGGCTTTACCACCGAAAGAATATAATTTTCATAGTCTTCACCATGCTTATCAGGATTGTACATTGTCATCTCCGTTAAGAATTGCCTCGAAATCAGTGTAAATCAACAACCTTAAGGTTTTGTTAAATCTTGGGTTCTTTCACAAAAAACAGCAAAACCCCCGCCAAAAGTAAGTACAGCGGCAATACACAAAACGCCATTTTATAGTCCGTTAATGAAAAATGACGCACGCCGTCTACCAATTTTCCTGACCAATGAAGATCCAAAAACTTGCCCACTAATGGCTCTGTCACTGCACCAAAAATATCACCACCGGTGTTGATCATCGCAACGACCGTTGCAGTCATAAATATGACATTCGTGTCTTTGGCAACCGCAAACGCCAACATAAATGCACCCGTGAAAAATCCAAATAAAAACATCAGCGCACTAATTTCCGTTGCATTTAATTGCGAAGAATAAATAACGGGCAATAACGCTAAACAACTTAAAAACGCACTGACTTGCATGACAATTCGGCGTTTTCGTAATTTATCTGAAATTAAACCTAGTATCGGACTGCCAAATCCCAAACCAATAAATATCCAAGATAATAACATTGACGCACGCTCTAAACTTAAATGATGCGCCGCTTGTAAAAAGGGATTTCCCCACAACCCACCCAATACTGCCAAAGGCGAAAAAGCTAAACCCGAATAACAAAATAATAACCAATTTTGTCGACTGGTTAAGACTTTAACTAAATCCTTTTTATTCCATTCTTGTTTTTTGGATGATTGAGATTGAACTGGATATTTATCCCTCACCAAAGCAAAAAATAAAACAGCAATAATAATTCCTAACATCGCAACAAAAAACAGCATGTCTCGCCAACCGATGGAATGCAAAACCATCACCAATGGTGCTTCACCAAACACCGCACCTAACATCACAGCTGTTGCTAACAAACCACTCACAAATGCAAAATGTCGCGAATCAAAATATTCTGCCGTCATTTTTAAATAATTAACGGTCGCAAATGCAACACCCATACCAATTACAGTACGCGAAATTAATGCTGTGGTTAAATCATGCGAACGACTAAAAACATAAGTCGCAACTGCACAAATTAAAATCGCTGCCGTTGTCATTTTATGTGCGCCGTATTTATCCAATAACGGGCCCGCAAAAACTTGAACCACTAAATAGCCATAAAAATATACTGCAGCTAAATTTCCCAATTGCGTACCATTAATATTAAACACACGCATTAAATCGCTGGTCATAATGCCGGGCGATACATATAAAATATATTTATAAAATAAAAATGATGCGCATAATGCGATTACTATCCAGGGATAATAGGGTTTTTTGGCGAGTGCTGATTTCATACTACGCTCTCCTCTTTCGTTCATTACTGCGTTTTTTTTGTCGATGACTCATCAGCGCAAAACGATGCGATTCATCGCGTATATGCTGGATTAGATGCAAGGCTTCCGAGTCTGATGGAATGAGCATAGCGGTTTTTTGGCCCGAGAGGAACAACTGTTCATCTCCAGGACGCCGATCGGGGCCTTTGCTGACCGCTATCAAAAGCGAAGGTTTTCGATGTAATTCCTCGAAAGCTTCTTCAGCTTTTTTCAACTGCCCTTTTCCGCCATCAATAAAAATAATGTCTGGCAACATTTCCATTTTTTTATAACGCCGGAATACTACTTGTTTTATTGCTGCATAATCATCGCTAGCCGTAATTCCTGTAATATTAAATTTGCGGTAAAGTTTTTTCGCGGGGCCTGCTTGATCAAAAACCACACACGACGCTACGGTCGCCTCACCCAGATGATGACTAATATCAAAACACTCTAAACGTTCAGGCAACTTAGCCAATTTCAACACTTTTTGTAATTCAGCTAATCGGGACGCATAACGATTTTCTGTGATCATCTTACTTTCAAGCGCTTGCTGACCTGTCACTTCAGCCATTTCAATCCAACGTTTTTGCTCACCACGCACGGCGACTTTAACTTTTACCTGTAACGCTAAAGACAATAACTCAGCCTCTTCTAGTTTAATCTTTAAAATAATTTCTTTCGGTTTTGACTGGCTAAATCCAATGTAATATTGACTAATAAACGCACTGAGTATTTCTTCATCTGAAGTTTCAAATGTCATCTTGGGATAGAATATTTGATGATGAATTAAATTACCTTCTCGAATGGATAATACTTCAATTGCCTTGACGGCAGCCTGTGAAATCACGACAAACACATCACTGTCGACTTTAGATGTCGTGACCGCTTGCTTAATTTGAATATGATCCAAACTTTTGATTTGATCACGTAGTTTTGAAGCCAATTCATACGCTTGTGAATCTGACGCCTCTTTCATTTCTTTTTTTAATAACTGAATCACTTCACGACTTCGACCGGTTAATAATAATTCAGCGTGCTTAATATCTTCTTCATAATTTTTATTGGAAATATAACCCACACACGGCGCTGTACATTTCTGCAATTGATACAACAAACACGGGCGCGAACGATTTTTAAAGAAGCTATCGCGACATGTACGCAGCTTAAATATGGCCTGAATTAACTTCACGGATTCGCGAACCGCTAAACCACTGGTATACGGCCCAAAGTATTTAGCATGGCGAGAACGTGTACCACGATAAGATGTCAACCTCGGAAATTCATGATTGGACAACATAATATAAGGATACGATTTGTCATCACGCAAGAGAATATTGTATTTCGGCAGAAATTTTTTAATTAATTGGTTTTCTAGCAGTAAGGCTTCAGTTTCATTATGCGTAATAATGACTTCAATACGTTCAATTTGTTGAACCAAATTATGAATACGTTGATTGGCATGCGCGCGTGAAAAATAACTATTTACGCGCTTTTTTAAATTGATGGCTTTACCGACATACAGAACCGTTCCGCTGGCATCCATCATTTGATAAATACCGGGTGAAGAAGATAATGACGCTAAAAACTCACGAGAAATCGCTGCTATTCTAAATCTCCTTTTTCAACATCCACCAATCCGTGACGAATAGCAATGTGCGCTAATTCAACATCGGTGGTTGCACCTAATTTTGTATATAAACGATAACGATACGTATTTACGGTCTTAGAGGTAATATTTAATTTTTCTGCGATCTGTTGAATTTTTGCACCGTGACCTAACATAATTAACACCTGTAATTCTCGCTCGGAAAGTGTTTTGATTAATGACGGATCGGACATGCGACCGTCTTCGTCTACACCTGCTTTTACACTACGAATCGCTAAACTTTGCGCAATTTCTGCACTCACATAATGTTGACCGACAGACACACGACGAATGGCTTCTAATAATTCTGCGGTTGAACAATTTTTTGCAATAAACCCAGCTGCGCCTGTTTGAATTAATTTAGCTGGATAGGGATCTTCGTTATACGACGAAACTGCAATAACTTTAACTTCGGGAAAAGAATGCACTAAACGTCGCGTTGTTTCTAAACCACCAATGCCTGGCATTTTAATATCCATTAACACCACATCCGGTCTTTTTTCGCGAACCATTTTTAATGCAAGCTCACCGGTTTGAGCATCACCAATCACTTCAATGTCATTTTCGGATTCTAATAATGCTTTAAGTCCCGTCCTCACTAACTCATGATCATCGACCACAAGTACCGTTATCTTCCGCTGGGCCATCATTGATGCTCCGTTTCTCATGTATGGTTATTTGGCGGAGAGGCAGGGATTCGAACCCTGGAAGGGGGGATGCCCCTTAACGGTTTTCAAGACCGCCGCTTTCAACCGCTCAGCCACCTCTCCACAGAACGGCCATTTTATAGAGAGATCCTTATTTATGCTATACTCGTGCACTTGATATTTTTAGGAGAAAGTAATGAATCAAGACAGCATTGTCGTTCGTTCAAACAGTTTTTCTTCAGCACTGAGCACCAACAGTATTTTACAAAAAACCTATGCTTTGCTTGCGGCAACATTGTTATTCAGTGGCGCGACAGCAGGTTATGCCATGATAACCAATGCGCTTCCGCTGAATCCCTTTATCGTGTTAGCAGGTTATTTTGGGTTATTAATTTTGACAAATGTATTACGCAACAGCGGCTGGGGCTTATTATCTGTTTTTGCTCTCACCGGTTTTATGGGATACACCTTAGGACCTATCGTTAACTTATATCTCACTCAGTTAGCCAACGGCCATCAGATAGTCTTCATGGCATTAGGTGGAACAGGAGCCATTTTCGTCGTTCTTTCTGCCTATGCGTTAATCAGCAAGAAAGACTTTAGTTTTATGTCTGGATTTATCATGACGGGTTTGGTCGTGGCCTTTCTTGCCGGCATTGCCAGCATCTTTATGCATATGCCAGCGCTTTCTCTCGCAGTATCGTCTGCGTTTATTCTTTTATCGTCAGGCGTGATCTTGTTACAAACCGGCGCAATTATTAACGGCGGTGAAACCAATTATATTTCTGCGACCATTACGTTATATGTTTCGCTCTACAATATTTTCTTAAGTTTGCTCCAATTATTAAGCGCATTCAGCAACCGCGACTAATCTCATGGAATTTGTGATTGGCATCTATAGCGCACCTGGAAGTTCAGGTGCGCAAGCGGCTTACCGATTTATCCTATCTCTTTTGAAAAAAAATCACGGGATCTCTCAGATCTTTTTTTATGAACAAGGTATTGCTCATGCGGATATCTCATCAGATTTTTTAAACTTAAATGTGCCATTGGCGATTTGCAGCACCTTAAAACCAATACCTGCTCAAAAAAAAATAAAACCGTTAAGTCTAACACAATATATTCACGCTATTTTAAATGCAGACCGCCATGTCATCTTCCGGTAAAGAATTTTATATTGTTTTAAATGATCCCAAACGATTTGAGTTTGACAGAGATTATATTCTTGCTGCCAGCACATTAATTGATTCTCTCAATGTTTATCTCACACCCACCTATCAAAAAATGCTGCTAGAGAATCCCATCTATGCAAAACAACTCAATGGCCTGAAAGAATTTGATGTCAATCTTGTTGTCACGTCCACACTACCTGCCTCTCCTGTTCAAACCATTGCAAACCCCGCTTTGATAAATTTCGACGAACTGGTAGACTTGATTGTCAATTTAAACGGTGAGAAAAATGGTCCAGGATGAATTATTTTCTGATCTTGTAGCGAGAGATGAAATCTACGCCTACTTGATGTTGATACTGAAGCATTTCGCTTCGATCACAATTTACACCATCGAACCTTACATTACCCAAAACGATGACGTTCTCACAATTCCTGCCGGCGAAAATTATAATATCCATGATTACGGTGGACGCTTGGTTGTAGCACCTATTGATGTTTATGCCACACCATTTTTTTCCTCGAGTGGATTATTAAACGCAACCGATCAAGCCATCGAAATGTTAATCGATGCTGGCGTAAAAGAAATTGCTGTGTTGGGTGCGGCATGCGCAAAGGACTTTACCTGGGATAAACTTAAACGCTTAGAAGAATCCGAAAATATCATACTAAAACTCATTAACTATCATCCAACAGAAGCCTTTGAAAAAAGACGCGACGCCGCCAAACGATACCTCGCTGACCAAGGCTTAAAACTCAAAGCACGACTTAAAAAGACACCACAACCTAACCAACGAGCCTAAAACATCAATAATGAAATTGTTATTTGCTAGCGTATTTTTATTATTATTTTCTTTTTCAGCGTTTGCTTGGAATTCCATGGGACATCGCATCATAGGTGAAATTGCTTACGAACATTTAACGCCAACCGCAAAAGAAAAATCTATGGCATTAATTAATTACATGGCAAATGCGTATCCCTATAGTAGTACTTTCCAAACCGCCAACAGTTGGGCGGATTTTTTAAAACTCGATGGCGTTCATACGTATGACAGCTGGCATTTTGATAACAAACCGTTTTCGATAGATGCCACACCTACTGAACCGGCACAATTTCCCAATTTAGTCTGGGCATTAAATCAAAGCATTTCTGTATTACAAAATCCAAAAGCAAATCAATATGAAAAAGCATTTTTCATACGATTTGTTATGCATTTAACGGGTGACGCACATCAGCCGTTACATTGTATTAATTTTTTCAGCAAAGCCTATCCAAATGGTGACAATGGCGGAAATGCAGAACCAACCCATTTACATGCGCAATGGGATAATGGATTAGGCTTATTTAACGAACACTGCGGAATTTCATTCTCTAAAGCGCAACGCGCAAAATGTTTCGCGAATCAAATTCAATCGGAGTATCCTGAAAACTACTTTGGCTCACGCGCCACAGATTTAAATCCACAGGATTGGGTAGATGAAAGCTTTGCCATTGGCCAATCGCAAAAACAATCACGAGAAATTATTAAACAACAATTGGCGTTAGCGGGTTATCGACTTGCGAATATTTTGAATCAAACACTAACGTAATCCCCTCTACCTTTTGGGAGAGGGTTAGGGTGAGGGCCTCATGAAAACATTTCGTTTTATCACAAATTTATTTTCCCGTTTTTATTACGAAAACAACTGCCTCAGTCGTGCAGCATCATTAGCCTATACATCATTATTATCACTCGTGCCGTTAGCCGCAGTGAGCCTATCCATTTTTACCTTTTTTCCAACCTATAGACACTTGTCTATTCGCATCCAAGATTTTATTTTCAGTAATTTTATTCCTTCCTCCGGAAAAGTAATTCAAGATTATTTCCAGATATTTGTAGGGCATACCACAAATGTTTCTATTATTGGATCATTATTTCTTATTATTACCGCTGTGCTGATGATCTTTAACATGGAAGTTGCGTTTAATTCCATCTGGAAAGTACAACAATCCCGCAAAAAAATATATGGATTTTTATTATATTGGGCTGTGTTATTTATCTCGCCCGTTTTATTAAGCGCCATCTTAATCATCATGCCCTATTTACATTTAATTTCTTCTTTTCTTCCTCTATTAGCGTCTGTTCTAATATTCAGTTTTTTATATATTACCTTACCAAATTGTCATGTCCCACTCCTCTCTGGAATTGTAGGTGGAACATTCGCTGCTATATTATTTGAATTTGCTAAAAAAGGATTTGCCTTATATTTGTTTTATTTTCCAACCTATAATTTGTATTACGGTGCTGTCGCCATTATTCCGATTTTTTTGACGTGGCTATATATAGTCTGGTTAATTATTTTATTTGGCGCAGAGTTATGTTACGCATTAACGCACATCACTGCATTTACGAGGAGATCACCTAATGCATAATTATCTACTGATAGGAATTGCTATGTTACTTACCAGTTGCGTCACTCATACTGAAACCGATGAAAACAACTTGGATTTCATGCCAAAACAATCGCCAGCACTATACTCTCCTACACCTCCGGCCTATACTCAGCCAAGCATGCCGCATCCGTTTGTTCCCTCGACATTACCCCAGTAACGAAAAGAGATGAAAAAAAAATGATCAAAGAAAATTTAGCCACCGCTTATAAAATATTAGCAAAATTAGGTTTAGACGATCACACCTACACACATCTTTCCGCGCGCGACGAAAATGACCCAAATACGTTTTACATAAATCCCTTTGGGCTCTGTTTCCATGAAGTCGAAACTGAAAATTTAATTAAAGTGACATTGGATGGAAAAATACTCGAAGGGGAAGAATATCAATACAACAAAACGGGTTATGTCATTCACGGATCAATTTATTCTGCTCGGCCTGATATTCAAGCGATATTCCATTTACATACACCAGACACACTTGCCGTTTCTGCATTGGAAGATGGCTTAATGCCGATTAGCCAATGGGCATTGCATTTTTATAATAAAATTAGCTATCACGATTACGACTCTCTGGCGCTAGAAGATCAGCAAGGCAATAAATTAATTCAGGATTTAGGTAAAAATTATGTCGCGTTATTACGCAATCATGGATTTATTACATCAGGACGAACAATCCAAGAAGCCATGTTTTACACGCATCACTTACAAAAAGCCTGCGAAACGCAGTGTAAAATTCTAAGCATGGGCAAAAAAGTAGTAGTGCCTTCCAAAGAAACATGCGAAAAAGCTGTGCACGATTTATTATCGTTCGAAAAAAATTTGGGTGAACGTGATTGGCACGCGTGGAAACGCTGGGTTAGAACTTAGGACGAGGCAAAGTAGGCCTCGCCAGCTCGTTTGTTAATACGTGTTCGCGTTGCGCAGCAATTAATATCTCAGCTACTTTTCGACTGTTACCATTTAAGGGATTGGCTCGAAAAATATTTTCAGCTTGCAGACGCGTATCTATGCGAGAACCACTTAATTTAGTATGAATAATATTCGCGTCACGCGCTAAAAGCGCCTTAACGGAATCTGCATCCGATTTTAAAACCGCGAATTCGAGTGGACGAACATATCCTACACCCGCGACAAAAAATGTCTTTTCTACATTTGCGCCTTTTTCTAAAGCGGTTTGAACAATTTTATGATTGCCCGTTTTAAGACCAATCGCTAATTGTGCATTCCAATCTGCTTGAACTGCCATGACAACTCTCCCTGTTAACAAAATTTGGTGCTGACGCTCAGATTCGAACTGAGGACCTACTGATTACAAATCAGTTGCTCTACCAGCTGAGCTACGCCAGCCCGCAAAAAAATCCTTTTTTGCAAGCCGGCGATTCTAGCCTTAATTGCGTTCTCTCTCAAGCGCTCTTAAATCCCAAACAGACGGATTGTACCCATAAATAATACTGCTGTTTAACGTCATCGTTGGTTTCAACTCACGTTGGAAACCTTGTAGTTCGTCATAGCGGTATTTTTCACCGGTACTTGTTTTCAGCGCTTTGATTTTCGGGGTGTATCCTCGATTGAGGTATACAGCACCATCTTGCATACGATATGAGATAGCCTCTGCCTCGACTTCGATTTCAAGATAGTACTCATCTTTCTTTAAGCGTGCCTTGGCAAGCGCCTCATCTTCAAACACTTCGCCAGCGAGGGAATCGTTGTAGCCTGCATCTTTGAATTCCTTCAAAGTTTGCATTGCCAAACATTTCGAGAAACCAGCTTCATGAAAATGATGAGCTCTATTCATCGTTTGATGGTTAACTAAGTATAATTTTCGTATAAATGATGTTGGTATTGATAAAGTTGCCATGGTACATCCTCCTTGTATAGCACGTCCCATTCCTTGAGACATGCACAAGGTACCATAGAGCGTCAAAAATCGTCTATCAGCCATCACCGTCAATTTTTGTAAGCCATCGACCATATGCCCGGGAAAGCCCATTCTAGCGGGGGACTCCCCCCATTGCGTTTGACCCGCTAATAGCTATAATCCCTATTCCTTATATATATTAGGTGAGGACTCACTGATGAAAGTACGTTGGATAGGACTCGGCATTATGGGAGCTGCACTCGTATTAACCAGCTGCAGTAAAAAAGAAGAAGCTGTTTATCGCACTGTCCCACCCAAACCTTGCATCGTGTCGACCGGTCTTCCTGATAGCCCCATGGGCAGACTAGGAATTCAGACCATTCAAATTGGCAACAACGTCCGTGTAGTCATCCCGACTGATGGGATTTTTAGAAGTCGCGGCACTGAAATTAAAACCAGTGCTTACCCAGCGTTAAACGACCTCGCTATTTTTCTTTCAGAATATCCTAACCGCCGAATGGTCGTCACTGGTCACACGGATGAGTTAGGCACCTTTGCGCGCGATCAACGATTATCTGAACACCAGGCACAAAGCTTAATTACGTATTTATGGACACAAGGCATTCATCACGAATGTTTAACACCGATTGGCATGGGTAAAGATGAAAACTTTACTGTTGCATCTAATCGCTCTCTTAATGGAAAAGCTGCTAACCGTCGTCTAGAAATTAATTTTAGAGTTTAATTTTCCATGTCAAAAATACTAAATGATGCCTTTTTAGGCGATGAAACAACGCTTGTTAATAAGCTTATTAAAGCTGCAACACTCCCACAGACATCTCTCGATAATATTCGTCAACAAGCTGAAAAATTAGTCACGCAAGTTCGCAAAACGCGATTAAACCAAGGTGGTCTCGACGCATTTTTATATCAATATGATCTTTCCAGTAACGAGGGAATTGCGTTGATGTGTTTAGCCGAAGCATTGCTACGTATTCCCGACAAAAAAACCGTCGATAAATTGATTCGCGATAAAATTACCCGCGCGGACTGGGAAGAACATTTAGGTAAAAGCGAATCGTTATTTGTTAACGCCGCAACATGGGGATTGATGCTCACGGGAAAAATTATTTCCCCCACTGAAAAAGATTCGCATGTCTTGCATAAAACCTTAAAAGGTTTAGTGAAACGCGGTGGCGAACCGTTTATTCGTAAATCCATGGCACATGCGATGAAAATTCTCGGCAATCAATTTGTCATGGGCCAAACCATTTCAAAAGCCATCAAACGCTCCATTCCGCTAGAGTCACAAGGCTATTTATTTTCATATGATATGTTAGGTGAAGCAGCGCGCACCATGAAAGATGCGGACCGCTACTTTAACGCATACGAAAAAGCTATTGAGAAAATCGGCGAAGCAACCACAGGCAAATCACCCATTACAGGTTCAGGTATTTCGATTAAATTATCTGCACTTCATCCTCGCTACGAATATGCACAACGTGAAGAAATTGTTCCCTTTTTGACGAAAAAATTATTAGCACTTGCGATTCACTGCAAAAAAGTCAACATTGGCTTGACCGTGGACGCCGAAGAAGCAGAAAGATTAGATATTTCCATTGAAATTATTAAAGCTGTTTTTTGTGATCCCGCATTAAATAATTGGGAAGGATTTGGATTAGCGCTCCAGTCATATCAAAAACGTGGCTACTACTTGATCGACGAGCTAGCCAAAATTGCGCAATCACAAAATAAAAAATTTATGGTTAGGCTAATTAAAGGCGCGTATTGGGACAGCGAAATCAAAAACGCCCAAGTCAAAGGCTTAGAGGGTTATCCTGTATTTACACGCAAAACTGCAACAGATGTGTCTTTCTTAGCCTGCGCAAAAAAAATCCTGTCTTATTCCGATGCATTTTATCCTGCATTTGCAACACATAATGCTTATTCACTCGCCGCTATTTTAGAAATGGCAAAAGACGC
>JANRJR010000058.1:0-52873 GCA_033763845.1 Gammaproteobacteria bacterium
GCGCGTTCACGAACTAATTTTCCATCCTGGCTCATCACCGCAATACCCGCAGAATCATAGCCTCGATACTCGAGTCGTTTGAGCCCTTCTAATAAGATGGGAGCTACATCACGTTGCGCGACTGCGCCGACAATTCCACACATAATTCTTTCTCCAAAATAATAAGGGCGGGTCAATGCCCCGCCCCTACAAATATATCTTGGATCATAGCCCGCTCTTAACAGCTTGAGCAATGCTTTTCGACTTGTTAGGATGCTCATATGTTTCTACTTCTCGCAATTGGATTGCTGGTTTTACTCGCGGTCGTGTGGCCTTCCTCACAAGGGAAAGGTGCCTCGCCAAAACCCACTGCGCTTTTTGAGCTATCGAATCCCACACATATTTTAGTTGGCAATGCGCCACCATTGTTGGGTAGCACATTTACAGCAATTACACGCAATGAATTTGAACAACACGAAAAAATTACCTGGACAAACTCCCCGGTTACTTACCCAAATACTTTACGTCATTTGGGAGTAGCACCTCAAAAAGATCCAACTATAGTGGATGGGTTCAATGATTTCGTGATTTGCGATATTCATCCCAGCGTAGGCAAAGGTGTATTTGCAACCAAACGTATCCCTAAAAAAACCATCATTGGCATTTATACGGGAATAGTTGAAATTGCACTTGGTGTAGGAAGTCCATACGCTCTAAATGCCAAACTCAGGAATCAACCACCTTTCTATTATGATGCGACACGCTTTCGAAATGCGACGAGTTACATCCAGCATGCGCCGGAGACAGAAATTATTTCGGGCATGGCCACTGCCAATATAGACATGCAAAATTCAATTTATGGTGGCGTGCCATTAATGTTGTACGTTACTACGCGTGATATTGAACCGCATGAACAATTGCTCGTGAACTACGGCAATGATTATTGGAAAAAAAGAAAACCGAAATTTTTTAATATTCGCGGTGAAATTATAAAACCAGATCCTTCGCTCCGCTAAGATGACAACTATTTAGGCGGCTTCCAATTTTCCACAGTAGTCTGCTTCGCTCTCGACACCGTTAATTTATTTTCCGGTGCATCTTTTGTGATAGTTGAACCAGCACCAATGTATGCGCCATCGCCAATTTTTATAGGCGCAATTAATTGCGAGTCAGATCCGACAAAAACATTATTGCCTATAATAGTTTGATGTTTATTCGCGCCATCATAATTACACGTAATACTTCCTGCGCCAAAATTAACGTTTTTACCTAATACCGCATCACCCACATAACTTAAATGCGGAACTTTACTGCCTTCGCCAATATGGGATTTTTTAATTTCGGTAAAATTACCTATTTTAACTTTTTTATCTAATACGGTTCCTGGACGCAATCGTGCAAAAGGCCCCACGCTACAGTCGTCGCCAATTACGCTATCTTCGATGATACTGTTAGGTTTTATCTCAACGTTCTTGCCAATTTTTGAATTTTTAATAATGGAATTAGCGCCGATTTTACTGCCTGCGCCGATTTCGACATCGCCTTCAAATAAAACATTATGGCTCACCGTAACACCCGCTAATCTGAATTTTTTTGCGAGTTCCGCTTGATGCGCACACTCTAATTGATGCAACTGTTCAAGGTCGTTCACGCCGAGTCCCTCCTGTGAATTTTCAAGCGTCATACTTGTAATATTTTTCGCCATGCTAACTATATCGGTTAAGTAAAATTCGTTTTGGTTATTGTTGGATTTAATTTCAGGTAACCACTGCTGAAGATTACTTACCGTACTTAAATATATTCCTGAATTTATTTCTGTAATTTTTTTCTGTTCACTGTCAGCATCTTTTTCTTCAACAATACTTGTAATATTGCCTTGGGAATTGCGAATAATTCGCCCAAACCCAAAAGGATTAGCGATACTAATCGTTATCAAACCTAAATTGTCTGAACTTCCCGCTATAAATTTTTGTAAAGTTTTAGCTGAAATTAATGGCATATCGCCATATAAAATTAATACTTTATCGGATGGATTTTTTAAATGGGGCAAAACCTGTTTTACCGCATCACCTGTCCCTAATAATTTTTCTTGCTCAACCCAAATAATTTTTTTATGTTTGTAATAATCTTTAATTAACTGGGATTCATGACCTACCACAACAAAAATATTCGCTGGAGATAATTGTTCGACGGTTTCTACTACGTGAGATAATAACGGCTTACCAGATAATTCATGCAAAACTTTTGGCAACGACGACTTCATGCGAGTACCACGGCCCGCTGCGAGAATAATAATATTCAAGCTCATACTTTGGCTTTCTTGCGTAAATCACGAATAGTTTTTAACTGTGCAACGGCCTGTGCCAATTCTGCTGTCGCATGCGAATAATCAAAGTCGCCTTTCTCACGACTTTTTAGCATTTGCTCCGCACGTTCTTTTGCGGCTAACGCTGCAGATTCATCGAGATCTTCACCACGTACAGCTACTTGAGACAAGATCGTTACCGTATAAGGTTGTACTTCTAATAACCCACCCGACACGTAAATCAATTGCTGCTCGTTATTTTCTTGAAAGATTCGAATATGACCCGGCTTTAATTTCGTTAATAACGGCGAATGCCCGTGAACAATGCCTAGTTCACCCATCGCACCCGATACAATTACCATAGCAACCGACCCGGAAAATAATTCCGCTTCAGCGCTGACGATATCTAACTGTATGGGTTTGCTATTGGTTATCATAACGATTTCGCTTTCGCGATGGCCTCATCAATGTTTCCAACCATATAAAACGCTTGCTCAGGCAAATGATCGTATTCGCCATTAATAATCGCTTTAAATCCACGAATCGTTTCCGCTAATGGAACATATTTTCCGGGCGATCCCGTAAATACTTCCGCGACGAAAAATGGCTGTGAAAAGAATCGCTGAATTTTACGTGCACGACTGACGATCAATTTGTCTTCTTCAGATAATTCATCCATCCCCAAAATCGCAATAATGTCTTTCAATTCTTTATAACGTTGTAAAACACCTTGAACCGCACGAGCCACATCGTAATGCTCTTGACCCACAATTAATGGATCCAATTGACGTGAGGTAGAATCCAACGGATCAATCGCAGGATAAATTCCTAACTCTGCAATTTGTCGTGACAATACAACCGTCGCATCCAAATGCGCGAATGTCGTTGCAGGAGACGGATCAGTTAAGTCATCTGCAGGAACATAAACAGCCTGAACAGACGTAATAGAACCTGTTTTGGTTGAGGTAATTCTTTCTTGAAGACTTCCCATTTCAGCTGCCAATGTTGGCTGATATCCTACAGCCGATGGCATACGTCCTAATAACGCAGACACTTCAGTACCTGCTAAAGTATAACGATAAATATTATCAATAAATAATAATACATCGCGTCCCTCATCACGGAAATTTTCTGCAATGGTTAATCCTGTTAATGCAACGCGCAATCTATTTCCCGGTGGCTCATTCATCTGGCCATACACCAGTGATACTTTATCAAGTACGTTAGAGTCTTTCATTTCGTGGTAGAAATCATTACCTTCACGAGTACGTTCACCCACACCCGCAAATACAGAGTAACCACTGTGTTCAACGGCAATATTACGAATTAACTCCATCATGTTGACGGTTTTACCAACACCCGCACCACCGAATAATCCAACTTTTCCACCTTTTGCAAACGGACAAATCAAATCAATGACTTTAATTCCGGTTTCTAATAATTCACCGCGTGCCGCCTGATCCGCATAACCTGGAGCTGAACGGTGAATCGGCAAACGTGTTTGTTCATTAATGGGGCCTGCTTCGTCGATAGGATTTCCTAATACATCCATAATTCGACCTAAGGTTTCTTTTCCGACAGGAACAGAAATGGGCTCGCCCGTATTTAATACTGACAATCCGCGACGCACACCGTCAGTGGAACCCATCGCAATGGTACGCACAATACCGTCACCTAATTGTTGTTGTACTTCTAACGTCAAATGCTGATCCGTGACAGTTAATGCATCGTACACCTTAGGTACCGCGTTACGTGGAAACTCCACGTCAACCACCGCACCAATCACTTCAACAATATTTCCCGTTTTCGTCGTTGTCATCACTCACACCTCTTCGTTAAACCGCTGCTGCACCACCCACAATTTCTGCCAATTCTTGCGTAATTGCTGCTTGTCGCGCTTTGTTGTACACCAATTGTAAATCGTTAATTAATTCACCTGCATTATCTGATGCACTCTTCATTGCAACCATTCGTGCAGCTTGTTCACATGCAATATTTTCAATTACGCCTTGGTACACTTGTGATTCAATATAATTTTCCAATAATGCATCCAATAATTCTGGCGCATCGGGTTCGTAAATATAATCCCAGTGTTTACCAATTTCAGGTGATTCTGTGGGCAATAATGGCAATAATTGCAATGAACGCGGGCGTTGCGTCATGCTATTGATAAATTCATTACTGATTAAAAATAATGCATCGATTTTATTTTCTTTGTACGCATCTAACATAACTTTTACCGCACCGACTAAACTATTTGCCGTTGGCGCATCACCTAATTTAGATGTCATCGCCAATACTTTTCCGCCATGACGCTTAAAGAAATTTTCTGCTTTGCTGCCTATTAAACACAAAGAAATTTCACAGCCTTTATCACGCCATTCTTTCATTTCCATAACAGTGGCTTTAAATAAATTCATATTTAATCCGCCGCATAATCCTCTATCCGATGTCACGATAATAAAACCCACACGACGAATATCGCGCGCGACTAAAAACGGATGGTGATATTCTGGATGTGATTTCGCCAAATGACCAATGACTTTGCGAATTTTAATGGCATACGGACGCGCATGAAACATGCGTTCTTGCGCTTTACGCATTTTACTCGCAGCGACCATTTCCATCGCACGCGTAATTTTCTGCGTATTTTTAATACTGCGAATTTTAGTCCGAATTTCTTTCGCAATGGCCATTAATATTTACCACGTTTGGGTTTGTTTAAATTTCGTCACGACTTCACGCAATTGCGTTGCAATGTCTTCGTTATAGTCTGGATTACTATTAATAGTATCCATTAAAACTTTATGGTTTTGACGGAAATACGAATGTAATTCACGCTCAAACGAAACTATCTTTTTTAATTCCACATCATCGACAAAACCTTGATCAACTACAAATAAACTAATTGCCATTTCAGCAATCGTTAATGGCGTGTATTGTTTCTGCTTCATGATTTCAGTGAAACGCTGACCTTTGTTTAATTGCTTACGCGTAACATCATCTAAATCCGACGCAAATTGCGCAAATGCTGCTAACTCTCGATATTGCGCTAACGCTAAACGCACACCGCCACCCAATTTCTTCATAATTTTGGTTTGTGCTGCACCGCCGACACGCGATACAGATAAACCCGTATTAATGGCAGGACGAATACCGGCGTTGAATAAATCTGTCTCTAAAAAGATTTGCCCGTCGGTAATAGAAATTACGTTCGTCGGAATAAACGCGGAAACGTCGCCCGCTTGTGTTTCAATAATTGGCAATGCCGTTAATGATCCCGTTTTGCCTTTGACTTTTCCGTTGGTCGCTTTTTCAACATATTCTTCGTTAACACGCGCTGCACGTTCTAATAAACGTGAATGTAAATAAAATACATCACCTGGATACGCTTCACGACCCGGCGGACGACGTAACAATAATGATATTTGACGATACGCCCAGGCTTGTTTGGTTAAATCGTCATAAACAATCAAGGCATCTTCACCTTTGTCTCTGAAATATTCGCCCATTGCACAACCGGCATATGGCGCAATAAATTGCAGTGACGCTGCATCTGCGGCACTGGCCGCAACAATAATGGTATGTTTCAACGCATCATGTTCTTCTAGCTTACGAACAACGGCAGCAATCGAAGAGGCCTTTTGTCCAATCGCCACATAAATACAAATAACGCCTGTATTTTTTTGGTTGATGATCGCATCAATCGCCACAGCGGTTTTTCCGGTTTGACGATCGCCAATAATTAATTCACGTTGACCACGACCAATCGGCACCATGGTGTCAATGGATTTAATACCTGTTTGTAAGGGTTGACTTACGGATTGACGGAAAATTACACCCGGTGCAACTTTTTCAATAGGGGATGTCGCTGAAGATTGAATAGGGCCTTTTCCATCAATCGGCGCACCTAATGCATTTACAACACGACCTAATAATCCTTCACCAACGGGAACCTCTAAAATACGTCCCGTACATTTTACAGTTTGACCTTCTGCTAAACTTTCGTAATCACCCAAGACAACAGCACCGACAGAATCGCGCTCCAAATTTAAAGCAACACCAAAAATATTACCGGGAAATTCAATCATTTCACCATACATGACATTTTGTAACCCATAAATACGAACGATACCGTCGGTGATACTGACGATTTTTCCTTCGGTATGAATTTGTGCACTGGGTTTAAAATCGCGAATGCGCTCAACAATGAGTTCGCTGACTTCTGATGAACTTAATGACATAGTTTTCCCCTACATAATTACGGCTTGCTTTAATTTCTCTAACTTTGCACGAACTGAACCGTCAACAACCCAATCACCTGCACGAATCACGGCTCCGCCGACTAAACCTTTATCAATTTCAAATTCTAAATTCACTTCACGTTTTAAGCGCGCGGTTAATGACGCTTTTAATTTTTTTGCTGTACTTTCATCCATCGGAAACGCAGACGTCACTTGCACCGTTAATACTTTTTCATATTCAGCTTTTTCTTCTTCAAATAATTCTGCAATTTCAGGCAACAATGATAAACGATCATACTCACTCAATAACAAAATAAAATTTTTTAGGTTTTCATTTTTTTTGATAAAGCCCGCAAAAAGATTACTTAACTGTTCTGAGTTTATACTGGGATCATCATATAACGATTTCACTTCAGCGTTTTCTGCAACCGACGCTAATAATGCAAGGGATTCAGACCACTCTTTCAATTTTTTTTGTTCACAAGCATACTCAAAAGCCGCTTTCGCATAAGGACGCGCGAGTGTTTTGAGCGAATCCATTTTAAATCTCCTCAACTAATTGAGTGAGTAAATGTCCATCGCTTTTAACATCGATATGTTTTTGCAGGATTTTTTCAGCACCGGAAATTGCGATTTGCGCAATTTGTTCACGCAATTGTTGTTTAGCCGCAATTATTTCATTTTCAATTTCGGATTTTGCCAGCGAAATTAATTTGTCACCTTCCTCGCGCGCACGCTCTTTGGATTCATCAATAATACGAGCAGAGCGTTTATTGGCTTGGTCCAAAATATCAGCTGCTTGAATTTTAGCGTCACGCAATAATTCTAATGCTTTGTGTTGCGCTAACTCCAATTCATGCACACCACGCTCAGCTGCTGACAATCCATCCGCGATACGTTTCTCACGATCGTGCAATGCTTTAATAATTGGTGGCCAAACATACTTCATGGTGAACCATACCAATAAGGCAAAAGTGATAAATTGGCCTAACAGTGTTGCGTTAATTTCCATAGTTTAGTGAGCACCTGCAGCTGGAGCAGCGGTTTTTGCAGCAGCTAATACCGCAGCAACAAATGGATTATTCGCGAAAATTAAATACAATCCCATCACAATAGAAATTGCAGCGAACGCATCAACCAATCCCGCCATCAAAAACATGCGAAGCATCAACATGCTGGTTAATTCTGGTTGGCGTGCAACACCTTCCAAAAATTTTCCACCCAAGATACCGAAACCAACAGCGGTGCCTAATGCAGCCAACCCAACAAATAATGCAGCGGCAACAGCGGTGTAACCTTGTACGGTTGCAATCAATGATGCTATTTCCATTCCACTTCCCCTCTTCGTTCAATAATTAATGCGTTTCATGCGCCATGGTTAAATACACAATTGTTAACATCATAAAAATAAAAGCTTGTATAGCAATAATCAAAATGTGGAAAATCGCCCAAACACCGCCGACAGTCCATTGTATCCACCACGGTAGTAATGCCACTAAAATAAAAATTAATTCGCCAGCAAATAAATTTCCAAACAACCGCAGCGCTAACGAAATGGGACGAACCCCTTCTTCAATCACTTTGAATGCAAAATTGATTGGAAACAACCACTTACCAAAAGGAGCCGTAAAGACTTCTTTTCCGAATCCACCGAGTCCTTTGATTTTGAAGTTATAGTAGAGGATCAAGAAAAAGACCGCAATTGACATACCAAATGTCGCATTCGGATCTGCCGTTGGCACTGAACGAAAGTACTGCAATCCCACCAAGTGCGCCAAAGTAGGCAACAAATCCACCGGCAGTAAATCCGCCATATTCATCAAGAAAATCCACACAAAAATGGTCAACGCCAACGGCGCTATCAATTCATTTTTACCATGGAACGATTCTTTAACGGTACGATCGACGAATTCCACAACTATTTCAACGAAATTTTGCATTTTGGTCGGCGTTCCGTCATGCGGAATGGTTTTCGCCACCCACCAAAACAGTCCGACAAAGATCAATCCAAACAGAACTGAGATGAACGTGGTATCCAGATTAAGCGTCCAAAATCCTCCATTCCCCAATTTCAGGGTATGCAGGTTCAGCATCAAATGAGTCAAATGATGTTGAACATATTCTGCAGGAGTAGGTACTTTCTCCATCAATGAATGCCCTTTATAAAAAACGTGATTTGTGCCACAAAATATCCCGCGATAAGCCACAGGAAGTTTACTGAAAATAGTTTTACCATTAGGACAAACAACAGCGCGACCATTAACAGTTTTACCACTTCAGCCAGATAAAACAACATCATGGCCCGCTGGGGCTCCATCTCTATCCGATGAAACAATCGATGTACACGATACAGCTCGGGTAAAAACCAGAGCACTCCACCCAGCAAAAATGAAAATCCGGCGTGTTGCTGAAATAAAATCGTTAAACAGCTGATTAGTACCACAGTTCCGAGGGAAAACAACACCCCCCGATACATTTTTTTTCGTGTGATTGGGAGGACTACTTTACCCATAAATTTCTCGCACCGCTAAGTCGCGCGAAGTATATTAAACTCATGGCGGAGAAGCAATTAAATTTCAAACATTTCCACAAGATAATATATGGGCATGTAGGGATCGGCATGGTCCGATCCAGGCCCAGGCATGGCCTGGCCCCTACAAATAAATTAATCGATTCTAATGAAGATTTTTTTCTCACGAATCTCAACCGGAAAAGTCGGCACCGGCTCATAGGCAGGAGCACACATTGCTTCACCGGTTTTCACATCAAATCGCGCGCCGTGTCGTGGACACACCAATTCGTTATTGATCACGGGACCATCAGAGAGAATTCCACCGTCATGCGTACAGATATCTTGTAGCGCATAAAATGCGCCATCGAGATTAACAATAATGATTAATCCTGCGGGAGAGTGCACGACATGACGTTCACCCGGCGTAACATCTCTCACTTCACATGCTTCAAACCATTCTGCCATTCTGAAAGTCCTATATTAAAAGTTCTGGTAAATAAATCGCAATTCAGTACAGAATTTTGAGGTCGTTTAGCTAGCGTCGGATAATCTGTAGTTTTTATGGGAATAATATTTATATCTTTATCTTTTAAAATAACCTTTGCAAATTCATACCAATTTGTAACTGGCTTGCCACAATAATGATATGTGCCTATTTTTGGATTTTTACTAATGCTTAATAAAACATCCGCAATATCACCCGCGTAGGTTGGACAACCCACTTGATCAGACACTATTTTTAATTCGGTTTTTTCTTTCGCCAATCTCAACATGGTTTTGACAAAATTATGGCCGTATTCACCAAACACCCAGCTGACTCTTAGTATAAGATAATTTTTGCAGTATTTCCGCACAGCTTCTTCGCCTTGCCATTTGCTTTCACCATAAACGCTTTGCGGATTAGCTTGATCAGTTTCGACATAGGGAGCATTTTTAGTTCCATCAAAAATATAATCTGTCGAAAGATGCATTAAAAATATTTTATTCTCTTCGCAAACTTTAGCTAAATTTTCAGGGCCTGTTTTATTAATTAAAAAAGCCAAATCAGATTCAGATTCAGCTTTATCGACAGCGGTATACGCTGCGCAATTAATCACAACATTCGGCATATGTTCTTGAATTTTATTTCTGATTTGCTTGATATCGGTAATATCTAATTCATCGCGATCATATGCAACACAGTTAGGCAAACGTTTGATAATTTCTGAACCGACTTGGCCCTTTGCGCCTGTCACTAAAATTTTCATGCTTTCAATCTCGGATACACTTTATCTTTATCTGACAAAATAGCTTGAGAAATATCAATGGGCCATTGAATATTTACATCAGGATCGTTAAACAAAATACCGCGCTCACCTTCTGGATAATAATAATCTGTACATTTATACATAAAATCCGCGGTATCAGATAACACACAAAATCCGTGCGCAAATCCTTCAGGAATATATAATTGGAAATTATTTTTGTCATCTAAAATTTGGCCAAACCATTTTCCAAATGTGGGAGAATTTTCACGAATATCGACAACCACATCAAATACTTCGCCTTTAATTACACTGACCAATTTGGCTTGTGGTTTACCCACTTGGTAATGCATCCCACGTAACGTATTTTTCACAGAACGAGAAATATTATCTTGAACAAAAGTTTTAGTGATGCCCAATTCTGCATATTTCGCTTGATTAAAGCTCTCATAAAAAAAGCCCCTGTTATCAGCAAACAATTTAGGTTGGATTAATAATACCTCTGGAAATAAAGTGGGCTTGATTTGCATGAGATTATCCTGGTGGCCAATTCATTTGTCGTCCACCCAACAAATGACAGTGGATATGGTATACCGCTTGTCCGCCCTCTGAATTACAATTCATGACTAATCTATAGCCCTTCTCATCAATATTGACCTCTTTGGCCAATTGGGTTGCAACATGAACCATGTGCCCAGCCAGTGCTGAATTAGCCTGATCCAGCTCATTTATCGTGCTAATATGCTGCCTTGGCACGATAAGTAAATGCGTCGGCGCTTGAGGATTGATGTCCGCAAATGCGACAACCTTGTCGTCTTGATAGAGAAGTTTCGCGGGTATTTCACCTTTCGCGATTTTACAAAATAGGCAATCCATATGACATTCCTTAATATTGCAGCATATAAGTTTATAAGCTTAGACAATTTGCCCAGTCTTCAGCAAGACATAAAATCCGCCGCGCGTGATTTATGCGGAACAGTTTTATTAAGCCCAGAAGGGATTAATATCATGTTAGCCGGTCCCACTGATGCTGTTCGCGCTTTCCAAGCTCATTTAAAAACTAATCCCTTATTTTCAGACTTATATTACAAAGAAAGCGTATGCGAACATAAACCTTTCAAGCGGCTATTAATTAAAATTAAAAAAGAAATTATTGCGTTTGGCATTCCCAGCGTAAATCCAGTTCATACAAAAGCGCCGTATATTAAAGCACAAGAGTTAAAACAAAAATTAGATAACCATGAAAATATTTATATTTTAGATACGCGCAATGACTACGAAATTTCAGAAGGCAAATTTGAAAATTCCCACCACTTAAACATCCATCATTTTAGGGATTTTCCTACAGCGGCAAAAAGTTTGCCTGAAGATTTAAAAGATAAAACAGTTGTAACAGTTTGTACGGGTGGAATTCGTTGTGAAAAAGCGGCTGTTTTATTACAACAGTATGGCTTTAAAGATGTATATCAATTAGAGAATGGTATTCTCGAATACTTCCACCAATGCGGAAATGCGCATTATGAGGGGAAGTGTTATGTATTTGATGAGCGGGTTGTAGTGTAATATCATTCTCTTTTGGAGAAATTTATGGCTACTGTTAAATCCAGCAAAACTAAAAAAGTCACGACTGCAACCTCGCGCACGTCAAAAGCTGACATAAAAAAAGCAACAAAAAAAGCAATGGCACAATACGGAAATGCTCTCCGAAATTTAGCTAACCGTTAAAATATCTATGAACATTCTATTTTTATCACTCGAAGATGTAATCGATATTCATGAAGATATTTTAAAATATTACGGTGGTTTGAAAGGACTTCGAGATATTGGGATGTTGGAGTCAGCGCTCAAACGAATAGATTTCCATCAAAATTATTCTAACCTAACTGATTTATTTGAAACTGCTGCTTTACTTGCTGAAGCATTAGCACAAGGCCATGTGTTTGTAGATGGAAACAAACGTACTGCACTTGTTTCAATGTATAACTTTTTGCTCCTGAATGGTTATAGATTAACTTCACCTGAACAAGAAACAGAAGATATGATAGTAGAAATTGCTCAAAGAAATATTTCTTCTGAAGATCTTGTTAAATGGTTAAAAAAATACAGCCATAAAATCTAGCTAAGCCTTAACAAGATCCTTCGACTCGCTCCGCTCGCTCAGGATGACACCCACCCTATCTCTCACTCAGGATGACATCCATTCTATCTACGGTATAATCCATCCAGTTTTTCAAATAGGAACCACACAACATGAGCTTCGGAAAAATCGCCCCTGGCAAAAATCCTCCTGACGAAATCAACGTCGTTATCGAAATTCCGTCGCACAGCGGACCGGTGAAATATGAAGTCGATAAAGCCACGGGAACTTTATTTGTTGATCGATTTCTCACTACACCCATGTACTATCCATGCAATTATGGTTATGTCCCTCAAACCTTATCTGAAGATGGTGACCCAATCGATGTCTTAGTTATCACACCCATTCCACTAATCAGTGGTTCTGCAATTCGTTGTCGACCCATCGGAATGCTCGCGATGACAGATGAATCTGGCGTGGATACAAAATTACTTGCTGTCCCCATCGATAAACTTTCAAATTTATACACCAACATTAAATCTTACGAAGATGTTTCGAAACATACGCTCGACAGCATCGCGCATTTCTTTGCTCACTATAAAGATTTAGAACCCAATAAATGGGTAAAAATTGACGGCTGGAAAGGTTTAGATGTTGCAAAAAAAGAAATTCTAGACAGTATTACGCGATACCAGGCGAAATAGCCTGGTTATTGTTTGCATCGTCAATAGCAGTGGATTTAGGCTGACGTTTTTTCCAAACGTACCACACCAACATTACCCCTGATACTTTAGAAAGTGTTAGCACAAACACTCCGGCCAAATTCAACGGCCCATAAAGTGCGAGGAAAACAAAACTATCTGCAGGCGCACTAATTGCAGAGGACAAAACTAATCGCTGCGATAAGGGTTTGCCTGTAAACGTAAAAATCGCCCAATCAATCGTTTCAGCAACCGTAAATGCACACACACTCGCCACAGCCATTGTTTTATCTGCAAAACAATAACTGATTACCACACCCAACATCATCGCTAAAATCACGTAATGCTTAATTTCTCGCTGCGCGAAATCCCGAAAAATATAAATCGCACCCACCAAAAAATCACCCGATGAAAACGGCGTATGAAAAACCGTCACGAAGGGAAAATAGATATACGACGAATTTACCGCAATAATAAATACGACATAACACAACGTTGCTTTAATTGAAGAAATTTTATTCCACATCTAGTTTATCCACTTTTAAAAATCCACGCGGTAATTTAGTGCCGCGCTGCGCTCGCTCACCCCGATAATTTTTCCAATCACTGGGCTTTAACGTCAAATGACGCGAACCACTGTGTAACACTAACGATTGAGCCGGAGACAATACTGCAACACTCGTAACCGTTTCATCTTTTTTGATTGCCAATAATTTATTGCCTTTACCTTTCGGTAATTGCGGTAAATCTTTCAGCGCAAAAATTAATAACTGACCAGAATTTGTCGCTACCGCCAACAAATCTGTATTTTCATCATTGACAGCACTCGGCACTGTCACGCCAAAGCCTTCTGGGACTTTTAATACAGCTTTTCCAGCTTTGTTTTTACAATACAAGTTCTCCAAGTCTACCACAAAGCCATACCCCGCCGTGGATGCCAACACCACTTTTTGTTGTGGTTCACCCAATAAAACACCGGAAAATACTGCACCCGCCGGTGGATTGAACTTACCCGTGAGCGGTTCACCTTGACCACGCGCTGACGGTAAACTGTGTGCAACTTGTGAATACGTTCGACCCGTTGAATCAATAAATACCGCTTGCTGCGTATTTTTGCCCTTCACCGCCATCATAAAACTGTCGCCAGATTTATAACTTAAATTCGCCGCATCTAATTCATGCCCCTTTCCAGCTCTGATCCAACCCATTTGAGATAAAACAACTGTCACAGGTTCTGTTGTCACCAATTCAGTTTCATCAATGGCCACTGCGGCTTGTCGCTCAACTAACGGCGAACGACGTTTATCCCCGTATTTTTCAGCATCCGCTTTAATTTCATCTTTAATTAATTTTTTCAGTAATTTTTCTGACCCCAAGATTTCTTGTAAACTATCACGCTCTTTGGCGAGTTCCGCCTGCTCGCCTTTGATTTGCATCTCTTCTAATTTCGCCAAATGGCGTAATTTTAATTCTAAAATCGCTTCAGCTTGATCATCCGTTAATTTAAATTTAGCAATTAACTTTGCTTTCGGGTCATCTTCGTAACGAATAATGCGAATCACTTCGTCAATATTTAAATAGGCGATTAATAAACCATCTAAAATATGTAGCCGGGCGAGAACTTTATCTAATCTAAAATTTAAACGCTTTGTGACGGTATCCGTTCGGAAGGTCAACCATTCGGATAATATCATTTTGAGATTTTTAACTTGTGGGCGGCCATCCAAGCCAATCATATTTAAATTGACGCGATAACTTTTTTCTAAATCTGTCGTTGCAAATAAATGGGCCATCATCGCTTCAATATCGACACGATTAGAACGAGGAACAATCACTAATCGCGTGGGATTTTCATGATCCGATTCGTCGCGCAAATCTTCAATCATGGGTAATTTTTTATCGCGCATTTGCGCCGCAATTTGCTCTAAGACTTTTGCGCCTGATACTTGGAAAGGTAATGCCGTAATTACAACATCGCCTTCTTCTTCGGTATAAATGGCGCGTTGTTTCAGCGAACCATTTCCGGATTTATACATCGCAAGAATATCTGCACGCGGTGTAATAATTTCCGCTTCGGTTGCAAAATCCGGTGCTTGCACAAATTCACAAATATCTTCTATGGTAGCTTTAGGATGTTCTAATAAATGAATGCAGGCTTTAGCAATTTCACGCACGTTATGTGATGGAATATCCGTCGCCATTCCAACGGCAATTCCCGTTGTGCCATTTAATAAAATATGCGGTAATCGTGCAGGTAGTAATGCGGGCTCTGATAATGTTCCATCAAAATTGGGGACCCAATTTACAGTACCCTGCTCTAGCTCAGACAATAATACTTCTGAAAACAAAGACAATCGCGATTCGGTATAACGCATCGCGGCAAATGATTTAGGATCATCCGGCGATCCCCAATTTCCTTGACCATCCACGAGAGGATAACGATACGAAAATGGCTGTGCCATTAACACCATGGCTTCGTAACATGCAGAGTCACCGTGCGGGTGAAATTTACCGAGCACGTCACCAACCGTTCGCGCAGATTTTTTATATTTCGCGGTGTTTTTTAAACCTAATTCAGACATTGCATAGACAATGCGTCGTTGAACAGGTTTTAAGCCGTCAGAAATATGCGGTAAAGCACGATCTAAAATCACGTACATGGAATAATTCAAATACGCGTGTTCAGTAAATTCCTTCAGGGGTTTGTTTTCTATCATGGGTTATCCTTTAAATCACCATAAACCGTTCACGAAACGCATCGCCTAACATTTTCGCCATGCTTTCCTGATCTTCTCGAAATAATAAATGGACATTGGGTCCTGCATCCATGGTCACTAATGGACCATCATGATGCGTATGCCAATAATCTCTCAATGTATCCAATACAAAATACGAACTTAATTTTAAATAACTAAATGGATTGGCCGCGGTTTCAAATAACGCCACCATGTCCTGAAATTCTTGCCACACAATTTCATAACCTTTTTGCCAATCTTGCTTTCTAAAGCTATCCAATAATTCCGTCAAGCGTTTTTCAGCACGAATTTTTCGATCTGTATATAACAAACTGGATTTGACCAAGCGATGTGCTTCACTGGATGAAATAGTTTTCTTTTCACTGGAAACAACAATCACTTGATGAATAAATTTTTTATACGGTAACTCTATCGCAACCACTTCATCTTCAGACCATAACGCAAACGGCTTATAAAACGATCGGCAAGATGATCCCGAACCTTGACGACTTAATGCTGACTTCTCATCAATACTTAAGTTTAATTGGTTAATTTCTGCAAAACATTCTGTTAACGCCGCAAAACTGGAGGCCGAACTGGCCAATCCACATCCCGACGGAAAATTATTGCTTGATTTAATAGTATAAAAAATATCTTTGCTAAAAGTTTTACGCAAAAAATCTAAATGCTTGATAAATCTAGATTTATCTTCTTGGCTATCCCAATGATCTTGTTTTCCCTCAATAGGGCTTAACGAAACAGTTGTAGTCAAATCATTCAGGGTATATGAAAACGAGCTATTATCGGGAATATTTAACACCGTATCTTTTTTGCCCATGTACTTTATTAAGGCGATATTTGTTGGCATAGAAACTTCAGTCATATTGTATCGCGCCTTGTGCAAACTCGTTATCACAGTAAACTAAATTTAATTTTTCTGTTTTACAAAATTCTTCAAAATTATCTTTTTGTTGTTTTTCAATTATGACTAAAACAACATCTGAGCCCATCGCGCCGCAACCCTTCGTCGCCAAAATCATATTATTTTGATTTAACTTATCCAATAATTTCTTGGTCGACTCGGTAACCAGTGATAACTTATCTAATTCGACAGCATAACCAGAAATACTTTTAATAAATAATAATTTGTCGTTATTTTTTATACTGGCATAACAATCTTCTACAACTTTCTCTAAACCTTCAAAATTAGATGGGTTTAATTTCTCGAGATGCTCATGGGTATTTAATTTGTTGCCCGTATGAATCAAACCAATACATAAATTTTCAAATGGCCATTGGATTTTTTGAATAATTTTTTCACGTGGAAAAAAATACGTTAAACCACCCATCCATTGACACACAATATCTGCACCACTGCCCGAAAAACCCTTCTCTTTATACGACGCTAATACCTTCCACGGATCTACCATCCCCTGGCGTTTTGCGCTGATGACAAAATCAGCTCCGGAAGCACCAAATCCACCCTTTCCGTCATACGGATCATAAAAACCTTCATTATCCCATGAAAAACAGGGAGGAGTTGCAAGCAAAAGTGCGAGGCCGCCTGTTAAAACAGCGTATTCACCTACTAAAAAGGTTTTACTCGGACACAGAATTCTCATAGAATTGAGACTATACAATAGTACAAAGCCAATAACACTTGCTTTCATGCTACTCGGAACGATTCCCTGCAATGGTTTGCTAAGCGCTGGCTTTAAAATCCAGTAAAAAATTTATTTGTTCAGAAAAAGAGGAGAACAACAATGGAAGAAGAAGCACTATACCAAGGCAGTGATAACGTCCATTTACTCGAAGAAGGTGGTCGCGCCGCTGCAGCTCCTCGCGTTATTATTCATGAAGCAGACTTCGCTGGTGTTCCTCGCCAAGATCTGGGCAAAGCTTTCATTCACTTTGCTCTAAAAGGAATTGCAGAGGCAAGAGATGCTTTCGAATTTAGCAAATTGCGCGGCGCTCAAAAATTCAAGTTTGTCGCCAAAATCGGTGGCAGTGTTGTTGCCAGTGTGAGCATTGGCGTCCCGACGTGGATATTGTACGGAACAACCGGACAAACAGCAGCGAAATTCATCACAAAACAGTTAAATTCAACGATTCCTGTCGTCATTCCAGAAATGCTAGACGAAGCCGCGGGTATTTTAACCAACGTGATGCTGAACGCACTGGGCACTGTGCTCGCAATGTTCGCTTTCTTTTATTACATCTCAACGAAATACCAAAGCTGCGGACGCAGAGCTGAGCATATTATCCTCACAGACAAAGAGCAGTCAGCTTTAACACGTTTCCTCAAATTTGCGCTTTGGCAACCTCTCTCCACTTTCTGGCTTGTCATGTTCCCTTCAGTCGCACAAGGTTTTTTGATGATTCTTGAAAAGCCAGAAGGCACTCCTGTTGATGGCACATTGCTTTTCTGGACAATATTGAACATCACCACCAATATTCCACAGATGGTTCTCGCGGTAAGTGACATTCACAAACCTACTCCTCCTCCACATTGGAAAATAATGTTGGATTATTTAACAGCACAGAAAAATATTTTTCTGAATCAGTGTGCTGATGCTCCATTATTAGCCAACCAAACAATGGAAAATTTCTACCGTCGCGTTGATGTATTAGCTACTAGCGACAGAATGACAGCAGCAGATATTCTTCATGTTTACCTTACCCTTTTTCCAGAGTCAGGGGATCAAAATAAGCTTTGGCTTTATCATCAAAATCAAAAAGAGTTAAGAACTGCCATGGGAAGATTTTTTGATACCTGGTATGGCGATCTTGCTGCATCTACTTATCGCAACATGGGTACAGTCGGTGCGCTCGGATTTACACTCATCACCGCGTACACCGCTGAAAGATTAAGTCGCGCTTATATTACGACAAATTTTTATGCGCTGGCTGTAATGTATGCCATTGCATTTGGAAGCACATGGGTGCCTTATAAAAAATTATTTGGCGGAAGTATTAATAGTGTTCTTGCGGCATTAAGCACTACACAAGAAACGGTTAATTCTCTTGCACCCTGGGCAATAAAAAGTCTAATGGGACTAATCACCACAGGAACTTTAGGCGCTTTCACCTTAGCTGGATTTTTACTCTTCCCCTTCTCAGGTGCAACAGGACAATTAGTCACCGCGCAATCCATTTATACCATCGCGTCATTTTTAACGGGCATGGACATTGATGCAAATTATTTCTACATCAGAATGCTCGCGCTTACACTTTCTTTTTGCTCCTTGCTTTCTACGCCAGGCATTAATATTCGATTCTACAGTGAATTAATGGATATCTTGCGTACCTTTTTCACCATGCACTTTTTCTGGATGGCAAAAGATCAGAGCTTGCAAGAAAGGCTTCAGTTTGGAGAGATGCTCGAAAAACTGATCGAAATGCTTGGGAATATGCCAGAAACCAATCAGAACATACTCTTAAGTGAAATTGCACAATCTACCGTTGACTCAAATCATTCGACAGGAAAAATTCTTATGGCGCTTGCGCGAGAATTATCACCGACAGAAAGACAAGCGTTCTGCGAAGCAGTAACGCTGAAAACAGGCTATGATCAAGAAGAAATGTCTCTTGAGGATAAACAAGCTATATTAAATACCGTATTGAGAAACTTAGACATTCAAGATGTCTTTGAAAAACGTACCAAAAAAGCAGGATGTTGGGGCAGAACCTCCAATTTCTTCAGTCGTCTTGCACGTGACGCGTCTGAATGGTGGAACCGACCTGCTGCTGCGCATGATACTGTTGTTCCCACAAACTCGCGTCACGTTGTGGGTTATAACACCTTATGATCGCACTCGGTTTAATGAGCGGCACCTCAATGGATGGTATTGACGGTGCGCTCATTGAAACCGATGGTGAATTCAAAATTAAATCCCTCGCTAACGAATCATTATCGTATGGCAATTTATCCAAAGAAGAAATTCTGAACAAAACAACCGCATTACATGCAGAATTAATTTCACAAATCCTTTCTAAAAATAAAAACTATAAAATAGATATTATTGGTTATCACGGTCAAACGACATACCACAATCCTCTTGAAAAAAAATCCGTTCAACTTGGCGACCCCCAATATTTGGCAAATAAATTTAATATTCCTGTCGTATTTAATTTTCGCCAAAATGATTTACGTCATGGCGGGCAAGGTGCGCCGTTAGCGCCGTTATATCATCATGCCTTAATGACACGAGATAATTTAAATAATCTTGCAGTAATTAATGTTGGCGGGATTTCAAATATTAGCCTGCTGACAAAAGATAAAATTTTAGGCGGATTTGATTCAGGGCCTGGAAATATTTTGATTGACAAATTTGTCCAAAAAAATTCTGACCAAAAATATGATCGGGATGGGAAATTTGGATTAGCAGGAAAAGTTAATCAAGATGTGATCAATATTTTATTGGATACAACTATTCCAGGTTATTATGAAAAAAATCCCCCAAAGTCTTTGGATATAAAAGATATTATTTATCCAAAAATATTAGATAATTTAAACTTATTTGATGGCTGTGCAACGCTTGCAGCGTTTACGGCACTGACCATTTCAAAAAATATCCCCAATACTATAAAAAATATTGTTATTTGTGGCGGCGGCGCAAAAAACTCAGCTATATTATCTACACTGAAAAATTATTTACCGAATACCCTTATTAAAACAGCAGATGATATGGGTTGGAGCAATACATATATGGAAGCAGAATTAATGGCGTGGCTTGCCGTACGGAGTGTTAAAAAATTACCATTAAGCGTTCCGGAAACAACGGGTGTGCGTGAACCCGTTACGGGTGGGGAAATATTTTACCCGGGTTCAAAATAGATTTCGGGTCAAATATTTTCTTAATGTTTCGCATAATATCTAAACTCACCGGATCAATCGCCAAATTAATGTAATCCATTTTTTCTAAACCAATTCCATGTTCACCCGACAAGGTCCCTCGTAATTCAATGACTTTGTGAAATATTTCACCCAATGCTTCCTGCGATTCTTCACTGCGTGGCGCTAATAAATTTACATGAATATTGCCATTTCCCGCATGACCAAAATTGACGATTTTAATTTCATATTTTTCGCCAATGTATTTTAGAAATTCTAAAAATTCGGGAATCTTAGAAACGGGAATAACAATATCTTCGTTGATCTTATAGGGCGATAAAGTTTTTAATCCAGGTGATAAAGACTTACGTGCAGTCCAGATTTTTTTGCGCTCTTCCTCTGTTTTCGCAACAATTATCTCTAATAATCCCGAATTAGCTGCCGCTTCACGAATATTTTTTTCATAATTTTCTTCTTCAAGATTAATTAATAAAACCGCTCCCGCTGGAAATTGAATCAGACCTGCCGCTGATTCATCTAAAAATTCTAACGCGCTGGGAATATGCGGCTGCGACATAATTTTTGTCGCTGCGAGTGTCGCCGACGGTATGTCCTTATATTTTATTAATAAAGTAATTATTTTTTCGGGTAATGGCATAAGCTTTAAGATAGCTTCAGTAACAATTCCTAATGTCCCTTCTGAGCCAATCAATAATCGTGTCAAATCATAGCCCACAGCAGATTTTGTGGTGTAACTGCCTGTATATATAGTATCGCCTGTTCCCGTGACTACCGTGAGCCCTAAAACATTTTCACGTGTCGCGCCATATTTTACCGCGCGAGGACCCGCGGCGTTATACGCAATATTTCCACCCACTGTACAATTTGCGCTACTTCCCGGATCGGGCGCCCAAAAGAAATTTTTCTTCGCAACGCTATCCTGAACAGCTTGATTTAACATTCCCGCTTGAACTTTAATCCAGCGATTGTCTGGATCAAATTCTATAATTTTATTCATCTTTTCCAGAGACAGAACAACTTCACCGTGAATGGGCACTGCACCGCCCGGTGTTCCCGTTCCGCAACCGCGCGCAACAACTGGAATAGCGAACTCATGACATGCACGAATTATGCGCACGACATCGTCGTGAGATTCGGCAAAGACGACCGCTTTCGCCAAACCTTCATGTCGGCTATCATCACGGCTGTAACGCGCGCACTCTTCTGGAGAAGTTAAAACAAGATTGTTTTCCAGTGCTTTTAAGAATTGATCAGGTAATTTCATAGTGGAGAGTTTAACATGAGTTTTGAATCAGCCGTGATTTTGATTGTAGTTTTAGCGATCGTGGTCATCTATTCCGGTGTCAAACAGGTTCCTCAAGGTTATGAATGGACAGTTGAACGCTTTGGTCGTTATACACACACCCTTCGTCCGGGCTTAAATTTAATTGTTCCATTTATTGATACTGTCGGCGCTCGATTAAGCGTCATGGAACAAGTCCTGGATATTCCCCCACAAGAAATTATCAGTCGCGATAATGCGATGGTACGGGTCGATGCAGTGGTATTTTTTCAGGTAGTAGATGCTGCCAAAGCTGCTTATGAAGTTCGTTATCTCGAAAGTGCCATGCGTAATTTAACGATGACCAATATTCGTACGGTATTAGGCGCATTGGATATTGACGCGATGCTATCCCAACGTGACAACATTAATACGCAGTTACTGCATGTTATTGATGACGCAACCACACCCTGGGGGATTAAAGTTACTCGTATTGAAATTAAAGAAATTGCACCCCCAAAAGATTTAGTGGATTCCATGGCAAGACAAATGAAGGCCGAGCGAGATAAACGTGCAGCCATTTTAGAAGCCGAAGGTTTACGACAATCGGCTATTTTACGTGCGGACGGTGAAAAACAAGCCGTGATATTAAAAGCTGAAGGTGATAAAGAAGCTGCATTTCGTCAATCCGAAGCGCGTGAACGTCTAGCACAAGCCGAAGCAAAAGCAACGACATCTGTATCCGAAGCGATTAGCAAGGGTAGCATTCAAGCCATTAATTACTTCGTTGCACAAAAATATGTCGATGCCTTAGGAAAAGTTGCAACATCGCCGAATCAAAAAGTTATTTTAATGCCATTAGAAGCTTCCAGCGTTATTGGTTCGATTGCGGGTATTACGGAAATTGCGAAAGAAGCGTTTAAGGGAGGGAGCTCATGAACAATCTCCACCTTCTCCCTTTCACACCGTGGCATTGGTTAGGCATTGCTGTTTTATTATTAATATTTGAAGTATTAGTCAGCGGCGGATTTTTGTTATGGATAGGCATTTCTGCGCTAATTGTCAGTTTATGTTCGTGGTTATTTCCCTTGTCATGGACAATGCAAATGATGTTATTCAGCGCATTTGCCGTCATCACATCTTTTGGCTGGTGGTTGTATTTACAAAAACGACCGCTTAAATCAGACGATCCCACATTAAATCGCCGCACGGCACAATATATTGGTCGAACGTTTGAATTAATTCAACCCGTTAAAAATGGTCGCGGAAAAATTCATGTCGATGATTCAACATGGACCGTAAAATGCGATGAAGATCTTCCGATTGGTGCAAGTGTAAAAATTATTCGCGCCGAAGGAACAATCTTGATTGGTGAGAAAAATTGAAAATAAAGGCCAGACATGGCCTGGACCCTACAAACACTTAATGAAATACCACGCGTAATTATTGGATGTAGGGACCGGCTCATGCCCGGTCCTAAACTTCAAAATTCTTTTGCCGCCACGCCTCATAAGCAATTACCGCTACCGAATTGGATAAATTCAGACTACGGCAATTGGGCTGCATAGGAATTTTAATTACAGTGAATTTATCTAATATTTCTTTCGGTAACCCTCGCGTTTCGGGACCAAATAAAAAACTGTCGTTATTTTCATATATTATTTCAGCGTAATTTTTTTGACCCTTTGTAGAACAGGCAAAAATTCTGGTATCACCCAATGTTGAAAGACAATCATCAAGACTTTCATGAACCTTGAGATCCGCAAATTCGTGATAATCCAAACCCGCGCGACGTAACGCTTTATCTTCTAGCGCAAATCCCATGGGCTTGATCAAATGCAATTGAGCACCAATGTTGGCACTCAATCGAATAATGTTTCCCGTATTCGGCGGAATCTCGGGTTGATACAGTATGATATTAAACATAGTGTTTTATTGTAATTTCAGCTTCGCTCCCCAGCAAGATAAAAGCTTCATTAAAGTCATCTCGGGATCCACTTGACAGCCTATGCCCATCTTGCAAAACCGGTCTTCATCTGATTTTGCCAATAAAATCTCCACAACTTCAGATGGCTCATGCGGTCCATTCATTAAAACTAATTTTTCATCTGACCAATACACTTTCCATTTTCGATAACGATACCCTAAGACCAAATCTAACAACTGCAGCCAGAAAATAATCATGGGCATGTGTAATTCATCGTTATACGGCAAGGGCAAAATAAGATGTTTCTGTTCACCAAATAACAGTTTGCGAAATTTTTGTGTGGTACACACCATCCAACTTTCAAAATCCATTTCAGACGGAATCGCCTCCCAGCATCGATTAAAGGTAATCAAGTTTAATTGCTGAATGACTTCGTCTAACATACTTCTACGCGCAATTTTATGATTCACCCATCGAATATCTTCAATAGCCTTGTAAATTTCTGGCAGGGTTTCTGATGGTCGAATATGTTGCAACAACCGTTTCATCGATGAAAAAGTATCGCGATAAATCCACGGAATATAACTTAAAAATTCTTTAGCGATGGGATGTTCCAACACGCGTAAAATAGCAAAATTATCAGAAATCATCCCTATCATAGGCATGCGTGAGTCTGTTTCAGAAGCACTTAAAAAATAAATGGGATTAAAATGTTTTGATGCCGCGTGATGAAATTTTTCCAAAAATGTTTCAAATTCTGCTCCAATACCCAGTGAAACATGATAACGAAGTTCATCACCGCGCGCGGCAATTAAATCGTCATGATAGGACCAACTGTACGGATCTTTATTTCTGCGAACATAATGTATCATTAGAATATACTCCTGGTTAATTAAAACACCCTCTCCGGCAACTCAAATCGCTGAAACAACACCAGCTTCAACAGATTATTTGTTTCACCTGTCTTTACTAAAAAATCCACACGATAATTTCGTCCATTATCTGCACGAATACTCCACTGCGCACGAAATTCATTGTGAGACACCGGCGTAATAATCGCTTTCTGAAATAAACGGAATAATCCCCATGGGCTGTCAAACTCAATATTTCCCACACTTCCATTCGCCGTCACTACTTCTAACGATGTCTCATCTGAGCGATCCACCAATTTCCACTGCATCGATTGCCATTCTTGCGGATCATTGCGATACCGATAGGTTTGTTTATTCGTCACCAATCGAATTTCTTTTAATCCCAATGTTGGCTCGGGATAAAGCTCAAATTCAAATGACGATGAAATAAACTTTGCTTGATCTACGCTTTTTAAATATTCCTCTGAAAAGTTCAATTTGGTATGCGACTGATCTTGAATAAATTTCGACAAAATCTCCTGAAATTTATTAAAATCCTGAGGTAAAATTTCATCTGGCGAATCATAAAACGGATATTTCAGCGCAATGTGCTCACGGTAAAACTCAAACACCTGCGATTGCCACTCCGCCTCAATACCCGCCATAATTTTTGTTACTTGTGGCAGTCGCAAAATATTCTGAACCGCCGCTTTTACCATTGGATCATCATCTGTTTCTTTAAATAAAACATTCTCATGCGCCATCACCATAATTTTATGGACGGTTTTCTCCGAAATGGTTTCTCCACTAACCGGCCGTAAATTCTGCAAAAAAACTAACCACTCCTGTCGATAATCTGATTTGTATAAACGCAGTAATTTATCGTTCAGCGCATCAGATGCACTTTGCATCACCCAACTTTCTTTTGTTAACCGCGCAATTTCAGGCAATGCATAATGCGAAAATCCAGTGGCCGTAAAAAATCGTGATAATTTCACCGTTTTATCCAAACTTGAACCGAATAAATCTTGGGCTGAAATATCACCCAATTGTTTTTGCCCCCAGGATTTCAATCCGGCATAAACATTGGCCAAATTCGACGGCAACATCAATTGCTGACGTGAGAGTTGAATATAATCCGGCCGTACGGGCCATCGTTTGTGACTGTGATTTAAATAAAATGCCATCATAGGATCATCTTGATAAAAAGCAGCATATCGATAACGCGGTTCACCAAACATTAAATAAAGCTTTAGTTGATTGTAATAATTACCTCTTATGGCTTCCGCTTCTTGCGATGTCGCTAATGCCCACTGCTCTTGCATTAACGCCAATTGATTTTCCAACACATTAAATGCATTGGGCATCACATATTGCTCTAGACCGTGCATTAAAATATTTTGCAACGGTGAAATTAATTTTTGCGGCGGCGCCGAAATCAAATATTGCGTTAAACGCAAAAAATCAGAGCGCTGAGATGAGTTCTCTGCAACCTTGCCTAAATGCACCCCTTGTTGAATACGAATGGTATTTCGCGCAAAAGACGCACTGATGATTAAAAATGCACCAATGATGATTACACTCGCCATTAAAAGACTGATCGACATCACCCAACGACCCAAACCAATATGTCTTCGACTTTTCAGCGTTGCTCTTGCACCCATCTCAAGTAGTCGCTGAAATATTCCCGGCACAAAATAAGACGAAGCTGTAAAATATATTTCTCGAAAATCCGGTGCTTCGTAATACGGGTTATCTTTCATCAAGCTTTCAATAAAATTTTTAATGGCAGAATGACATTCACGAAAATGCTCAGGAAAATCTAACACATCGAATTTTGCCTTTATGGAAGCTTGCGAAGATAACAACGGCAAAACATGATCCATCAATTTATCATAAGACTTGTCTTCATATTGAAAGGCAGCTTCCGTATTATTTTGAAAAAAAGCAGAAAACCCTTTTATGCTATCCAAATGCGTAAAAACAGTTATCACTGGCAACACATAACCTAAACCATCAATTATTTCTGCCAATTTCTCACGAATAAAGTGTGGAGACACAGTTAACGGCAGCGCTAATGCAAGCAACATTCCGTTCAAGGGTAATTTGACACGATGCTGTTTCAAAAACTGTAATACATTTAATATCGCTTGAGCATCACTGTAGATATCGACTTCAATAAAAACAGCTTTATCTGAAAACAACCAGTGATGCGTATCTTGATATTCCCATGAAAACACCAATCCAGAATGTTGCAATAAGGTACTTTTACCCGAGCGTTTTGGACCCAACACCATAAACCACGGCAAGTCATATAATGAAAGCCCTGACTTTTTCAGTTTATGAATGATCTCAGCTGACATACGACAATCCCGCGTTTAAACGATTTACCGCATGCTGCAATTGGAATTGCGTCGCAATGTTATAAACCACACAAATAAAAAAAAGGATGCCCAACGTCACCACAGCAATCCACCACAGCGGAATTTCTCGTGTTTTTTCATGTAACAGCTCTTCTGCTTCTTGAGCAGAAGATAAATTCCACTCGGGTTTACCGCGCAGTAAAACAATTTGATTTTCCAAACTTGTAACACAACTTTCCCACTGAACTTTATCTTTAAAACGGTAAACGCCCTGAAAGCCTAGCGACAAACAAAGAAAATAAATTTCAAGCACATCCACCTCAGCAATCCCCTGCTGTCGCAGTTGACTCAACCGCGTAAAAAAACCTTCGCCTGCAGAATGTTCACCAAAAAATTGTAACTGCAGTGAACAACGCATCCACGATAACTTTTCTTTCCACACTGAGTGCATCACACATTCATCAGCTAACGCCGCAATGGCATATTTCGCTTCGTCAATTTTATTTTTTTCACATCCCATGGCATGCGCACGACGCTCAAACTCTGAAAACCGTGCTATTAATTGTTCGCGAAAATCAGTAGGCGCATTCGCACCTTTTTCATCACCCAAAAAATGTTGGAGTACGTTTAAAACCGACAAACTACTCAACCACAGCGGATTTATCATTCGTTATCCTTATTCACAATGATCAACTCGATATGAGCCTTGGAAAAATCTCGAGATACAAACAGCGACAAATTCTGCTCCGTTTTAGCTTGCTCCCAAAAATATCCATTGGGTTCGATATAAAAATATTCATGGCCAGGTTTAATGTGCAAATTGTCCGGTGGGCGTTGCACATGCACAACGCTCACACCACTCAATGCAGAAGCAACAATGGATTCAATCATGGAGCGCGACCCCACTTTAATTTCAGCTGTAAATCGCGCCAACCATTCCATGACAGGCAAATCATGTGTCACTGCAAAATAAAACGCGTGTTTAAATAAATGCGACTCAATGGACCGTGCGGTATATAAAAATTCCGTCTCTCGACGCCATTCAAGTATTGTTGTTTGTGACGGAATAGCAATATTCAATAAACGCTTAGCTAATTGAACTAAATCAAAAAATAATTCGCTCAAGCGCAGTGGATTATATGAAGGCAATACAACCATTGGATCTACTGCTATAAAAAGACCGCACAAACGGTTTAGCCAACGATAAAATTCAAACGGATGAAGGGATGGGCAGTTTTTTAATAGGCCTAACTCTGCTAAAAGCATATTCAACAGAGACAAAAATTCATTGCCGGATCTCAACACGCCAATTTTAGAGGAAAGCCACTCTATGAGATGATTGATTAGCGTTAACAACGCCATAGAGGTGTTGATATGTAAACAGGCTGGAATAAAATCGGCATCAATAACAAATTCACCCACATTTTTTCGCCGGAGTTCCGCAATTTTAAGCATACAGAAGCTTGTTTTATCTTCTTTAGATGACAATAAAGATATATTTGGATACGCAAATAAGACTTCTCGTTCACGCGATTCGTCATATTCATCTAATACACACTCATATTGCCCATTCCATCCTGATAAACCATTGCGTGCAGAATAACCCGTAATATTTTTAACATGGGTCGATAAGGGAATAGCCAAATAAATATCTTCATGATTGGCATGTTCTGACGTTAAGACATAACTCAACGTCGGATGCGTACGCTGGTCATAATTGACGCGTAGGCCATTGGGAAAAATCACATCGCAACGCGTTAAAATAAATTGCCCATACAACAAACTTTTTTCGTCCCAGGAAATATTTTCAATACCCCACGAATACGGCGAAATCAATTTCAAGAGAGAATCATATTGCGATTGATGATAATTTTCCCATTGCTGCAAATGTTGTTGCCCTAACAAAACCCCTTCGGCCCATACGATTTTTTTCATAGTGATATCCGATTTCCTGATAACGTAATAGAGGTAAACCACAATGGCATGGGTGAAATCACACGCCATTGGTTATGCACGGGATGACGAAACAACGCGACAGCACCTAAATATTGTGCGGAGGTATTTTTTGACAGCGAAATATGGAAAGTTGAGCCGGGAGTAATAGTAAATTCTTGTCTGGAGACCAGATTATCACCCAACAGAGTTTTATCGTTGTGCCACAACTCTCGAAAGGTTGCATCGGAAAAAGCGTCGGGATTTTTCAGTGCATACACGCGCACAACAACGGGCAATGCGTGGTAATACGCATCGTGATTCAGATGTTGTTTGGCGACAAGAGTGATAGAAACAGTAGAAAAACTACAACTGGAAAGAATAATGCTGGAAAAACTGAACAACCATTTCAAACGGCTCATTGCTTCTACCCTTTATGTTTAATTATTGACTGTTACGACTTTTTTTACTGCCTTTACTTAATTTGTCATCCCCACTTTTGAGTGGGGATGACTTTACAAAAAACTATTTCTTTTTAGCTTTACGTGGTCTGCCAACTTTACGGCGGGTTGTTTTTTTAGCAACTTTCTTTGTAGCTTTCTTTGCTACTTTGCGACGCTTTACCATGTGATTTTCTCCCTAAGTGAAAAAAATTACACCACTCATGTGATGCAAGGCGTAACTATACTCAAAAAGATTCCCTTACGTCAACAACTATGTTATGAAGAAAATAATTTTCAAAAATTAATTATTGTCAGTGTTCGAAAATTTTTACGGGAGAAAATTATGTTAACCAACACTCAAATCATTTTATTTACATTTGCTGCACTCTTTCCTGTATTAAATCCTTTAGCAGGCGCGATGATTTTTTTAAATTTAACACGTGGTGCTCCGCGTACATTATTAAATAAATTAGCGCTCGAAGTTGCATTAAATACCTTTATTTTATTGGTTGTCGTGTTATTTACGGGATCATGGATATTAACGTTTTTTGGTATCACGATTCCGATTGTGGAAATCGCGGGCGGATTTGTTGTCGCCTTCTTAGCATGGTCAGTATTAAACGAGCCCGTCAGTGATCCGAGTGAAACAAATCCAATTCAAAATGACAAAGCAGTAAAAGACATGGCATTTTTTCCGCTAACGATGCCTTTAACTGCGGGACCAGGATGTTTTGCAGTGACGTTAGCGATTGGTGCGCACGAAACACATAAAAAATTAATTGATACGATGTTTGCACAAGCCAGTGCAACAATAGGAATTTTATTGGCGTCGTTTACGGTATGGCTTTGCTATCGTTATGCAAAATCTATTACGAAAAAATTGGGCCAATCCGGTTCGAGTGTCATTATGCGTCTCGCCGCATTTATTAATGTTTGTATTGGATTACAAATTATGTGGAAAGGTGTTCAAGGATTGCTGACGGGAATTGCGCAGTAATATTTCCACTGGGCCAGGCACGACCTGGCCCAGAAGACTATTATTTTAAATACCAACTCGAATCAGATTGCAGGCTTTCCTGAATATGCCTATTAAAACGTTCGGAAAGAGAAAACGCTGCTGAACCAATAGGTTCTTCACTAAAAAAACCACCATGTGTTTTTTTACGGTTGCCTGTTTTTGCTTTTTTCACTGGTTGAGTCACTCTGCTCAATATTCCTTTTTCTGATTCACGCAAAGTCATTAATTGTTCTGTGCATTCCTGAGATCTTTTTTGATAGTATTCCAATTTTTTAAGCAACTCTCGAATGTCTTTTTGCGTTTCGCGAAGTTCGTCGAGCTCCGCTAACTGAGGATCTTCCTCAGAAACGGGTCTTTTTTTTGACACGGGCTCTTCGGATGATGAGGAGGATGAGGGGGAGTAGGATGAGCTATCTTCTTCGTATGACATACAGTATTCCTCGAATTATAAGTAATAGAAAAGGAACTGCTAGTCTACCATGCTTTAATGGGGGTTTTCGAGGCTCAACACGCCCGTATTGCTGTCATACGCAAATAATTCTGCATAACGACCCCAGTCGACAGCCACTAAAAATGCGCGCTGGGCTTCATCTTCGCTTAAATGGTCTTCAAGCTCATTAATAAAACGCTCTTTGTTCGCACGATGGTTCGGGCGCTCATCTAGAACACCCTTAATACGCTCTACTAATGGAACAGATTTTAATAAATGATTCGCAAAGAGTTTTTTGCGCTCTAAAATATCCGCATTCGCAAACTCTTTGCCTGCACGCGTCAATTCAATATCACCTGCAGAAACTGTCGCAAAACCCAAAATTTCCAATACTTCTGTAATAGGAAATAAATCATCTACATTTAAAGTTAAGTAGTCAGCGACTTCCGGCAAATCCATTCGTCCCATGTGTTTTTCTTCATCCAACGTTTCTAATAAACCAGATAATTCCGACACATCCACATCAGGCAAACGATAACCCAATCCAATTTTCTTTAGCGCTACCGCCCGTTTAATTAACGATTTTTCATCTTGAGGACGTGTTGTCATCAACGTATAAATTTGATCAACTAATTTACGGAATGCATCTGTGTGTTCATTGCGCGGATGCGGCAAATTAACGTTCAACTCTGCGCGAATAAAACCTGGATCACTGCCAAACACAATAATTCTGTCCGCCAAATACGCCGCTTCTTCAATATTATGCGTGACAAATAATATGCCATTCGTATTGGTTTTCTTTTCTTGCCATAAATCCAATAAGTCACTTTTTAAATTATCCGCCGTAAGAACATCGAGCGCTGAGAACGGTTCGTCCATTAATAAAATATCGGGATTTACAACTAAAGCTCGCGCAAAACCCACACGCTGTTTCATTCCACCTGAAATTTCTTTTGGAAACGCCGATTCGAATCCGTCCAAACCAATAATATCAATCGCTTTTAATGCACGTTCACGACGCTCTGCTTTTGGAACACCTAATGCTTCTAATCCTAATTCCACATTCTGCAAAACCGTCAACCATGGCATTAACGCAAAATTTTGGAACACCATTGCAACACCTTGCACGGGACCACTGACTTTTTCTTGGCGATATAACACTTCGCCCGATGTCGATGGAATTAATCCTGCAATAATTCGCAATAATGTCGATTTACCCGAACCTGAACGTCCCAACAACGCAACGATTTCACCTTCGCGCATGGAAAAATTAATATTGTCCAATACCAACAAATCTTGCGTTTCGGATTTACGAAACGATTTCGTAACATGGTCGACTTGAATAATCACGTTGTCTTTAGCCATAACTTAATCCAATTGATACTTTCGTTGAGCCAGATTATACAGCGGACGCCATAAAATACGATTAAATGTAACTACAAATAATGCCATCACGCCAATTCCTAAGGCGAGCAACGGAAAATTTCCGTCCGCGCTGTATTTCATAATAAATGCACCCAAACCTTCAGCATGTAAGGTAGTGCTTCCCCACGTCACGACTTCAGCAACTGTACTTGTATTCCACGCATTTCCGGCAGCTGTAATCGCACCCGTTACATAGTACGGGAAAATCCCAGGCAAAATTAACCGCCGCCACCACAACCATCCCTTTACGCCTAAATTATCTGTGGCTTGGCGTAAATCTTTGGGTAAAGCAGAAGCACCCGCTATGACATTAAATAAAATATACCACTGTGTGCCTAATAACATTAAAGGTGTTGTCCAAATATTGACGTTTAAATTAAAATGAACAATTAGCAAGACGATAAAGGGAAATAATAAATTCGCGGGAAATGCCGCCAAAAATTGCGCTATAGGCTGAACAATTTCAGCAATGCGTGAACGCAAGCCAATCCACACACCTAATGGCACCCATACCAATGTACTGATTAATACAATGGCAAACACACGACAGGCCGTAAACAAGCCCAATTTAAATACTATACCAATTTCAGATAGCGCTGTAACAGAAAAAACGAAATCCCATAAAAAATATACGGCATACGATACAACAAAAAATAACGCAACATACCACACACTCAAAATAATATAATTCCATCTCTTCGTACTGGTTTTTTGATAACGCACAGGCTTATAACGAAATGCTTTAATATTGATCCACTTATCACCCAAGTAACTTAAAAAGATTCCCACATATTTCATCAAAAATGTTCGATGAAAAAGATTTCCCATCCAAGAATTTTTGGTTTGCGCAACGGTTGACTGTTCAATACGAAAACGCTCAGACCATTTAATCAAGGGGCGAAACAATAATTGGTCATACAATAAAATAACCGCAAGCATCACTAAAATGGTCAACAAAATAGCATGTATATTTCGCTGCTGAATTGCAATTGCGATATACGAACCAATACCTGGTAATGTAATAGTTTGATTTGAAACCGTAACTGCTTCAGATGCCACCACAAAAAACCAGCTCCCAGACATGGATAACATCGTGTTCCATAATAATCCGGGCATCGCAAACGGCACTTCGACTCGCCAAAAACGCTGCCACGCTGACAAATGAAACATATCTGCTGTTTCGCGCAATTCTGTCGGCAGCGTTCGCATACTCTGATAAAAACTAAATACCATGTTCCAGACTTGTGCGGTAAAGATAGCAAAAATCGCTGCGCATTGCGCACCCCACAAGCTTCCAGGGAATAAATCAATAAATCCTACGACGGTAATTGAGAGAAACCCCATCACAGGAATGGATTGCAAAATGTCCAGAACAGGCACCAAAATTTTTTCTGCATGTTTATTTTTCGCTGCAAGCGTTCCTACGGTAAACGTAAATAACAGTGAAAAAAACAAGGCAATAAACATGCGCAACACACTTTGCAGCGCATAACTGGGCAAATGAGACGGTGAAAGAGAAATGACAATGGGTTCGCCTAATTGATACGGCACTGACATTTGTTTCGCGGCCAGTGCTAATAACACCAACAGCGAAAAAACAAACAATATCGCAAATAAATCCCAACGATTGGGAATCAATCGACGTTCTGAAGAAACAGATGCATTGGTTCGGAATAATTCACGCAAGGGAAGCTCCTAAATCAAATCCAATGCCTTCACTGCATCCCTTTCTGATTTAAGTTCGTCTTTCGTCAATGAGACTTTTTCTTGACCAAACGCATTATGCTTCCAATCGGTTTGAACAATGACCTTACCATTTTCAGTGCGACAAGGATAAGAAAAAATAAGACCTTCATCGATACCGTATTCGCCTTGCGAACATAATGCCACAGAATACACATCACCTGGCTTAGTGTCGTGTGTGAGCGAATAAACACTATCCACCGCTGCATTCGCCGCCGACGCTGCAGACGATGCACCACGTGCTTTAATTACGGCTGCACCACGTTTTTGTACGATAGGAATAAATTCATTTTCAAGCCAATTTTTATCGTGAATCACATCAACAACAGATTTATCTTTAATTTTAGCATTATAAAAATCAGGATATTGGGTAGAAGAATGATTCCCCCAAATAACGATATTATTTACATCATCCGTATTTACACCGGCTTTCATAGCTAATTGTGTTTGTGCACGATTTTGATCAAGTCTTGTCATTGCAAAAAATCTATCATTTGGAACATCGGGCGCATGATGCATTGCAATTAATGCATTGGTATTACAGGGATTTCCAACAACAAATACGCGCACATCGCTTGCTGCATGATCATTAATCGCTTTGCCTTGCGTTTTAAAAATTCCGCCATTAATTTTTAATAAATCAGAACGTTCCATGCCATCTTTACGCGGAACGGATCCCACTAATACCGCCCAATTAATATCTTTCATAGCGACATTAACATCAGACGTCGCAATCACATTGCGTAATAATGGAAACGCGCAATCTTGTAATTCCATGACAACACCATTTAACGAAGGCAACGCTGCTTCTAATTCGAGTAATTGCAGATCTACTAAAGTATCTGGCCCAAACATTTGACCCGACGCAATACGAAATAAAAGTGCATAACCAATTTGGCCTGCACTACCGGTAATCGCGACTTTAACGTGTTTTGTTGGTTTCATTGTCATGGCATATCTCCCCTATGAGCGCGGAAGTATCACATAAAAAAAACCCGCCATAAAGGCGGGTTTTTCATAAAGCAAGACAGATTACGCAAACATAACGCCAACATGGAGAATACCCGTTGTCTCACCGCGACCTGCATTATCCGGAAAGATGGGATTGATAATATTATAGTTTTGGTCGTGATAAACATACAGCCCCACATTCACGTTACGCGAAACATTCATATCAAATGTTCCCATTACGCGTGCTTCCGGCATTCCGTACATACCCACGTTGTACGCATCCCACGAATAGTCATAGCTTAAACCAAAGCGAGACTTATGATTCATTACCATCGTGGTTAATCCTGCACCTACGTCTATCGCTGAAGGTTGAGCACCAAATGTTGAATAAAGCTTCGCAGAAACAATTTCAGCGTTTTTAAATTCACTCAACGCTGTAACATAATGCGCATAAGCATCAAACATACCTAACTTGCCAGTTATATCTAAACTCAGTGCACCTACTGGCGTGGAATACCCATTTGTGGCAAGTGACAGTCTATTCGTAGGCCAGCTTGCTGACGTACTGACATAATCTACATCCGCCATGTTATTTAAATAACCCACCTGGAGATTCAACTTTGAACCTTGTTGCTTCATCATCCAGCCTAAGTTTGCACCCCAGTTGTTGATATTAACCGTTCCGTTAGCATTGTCCTTTGCTGATGGAATTCCACGGAAACCATACACAGAACCGTAGAAACCATTTTGAACAAATCCTAAGGTTGCAGCGGTATCATTTGTTTGTGATAACAATTGTGTATAGGTTGGAACTGTCGCAAAGCGATCGTAGTTACCGAAATTTAAATATTGTTTACCGACCCGGAAATAAATCGGGCTTTCACAGAAATTACCAAACGTCACATACGCTTCATCAATTAACGAACCCATCCACGGTTTAATAATCAATGATTTATTACTATTTCCACCACCGTCTACAGGATCACCGCCGGGATTTGAAGGACTTTTAGGATTATCAGTAACATAATTGTTGTTATTGTCTTGATAGTTCAAACCAATGTGCGCTTTCGTCCATTTATTAATGCGAGCATCTACAAACAAATCCGCGTTGTCTAGTGCTAAGTCAGAAGCACTGCGATCACCAAAGTAATGGATCAGTGTCGGAGTTTGAGGTGTTGGGCCTTCTGTTGCGCTCATAAAATTAGCGCGCCGTGAAGATAAAATACCATCGACATTAACTAAGCCGCTTACCGTAATGGAATCATACCAATTCGGGCATGACGCTAATCGTCTTTGCAGCGCAGTCCCACCACCTGATGTTGTTCCACCATTATTTTGATTGATGGATTGTTCCAACTGATTAATTTGATTTTGCAAACTAATCATTTGGTTTTGAACATTAACAGTGGATTTTGTTGCCGCGAATGCAGTACTACTAAGGCCTAATAAAACAATTGAAGCTAAAACTGGCTTTAATCTCATATATTCCTACTCCTTAAATAAATGCATAAATCCCGTGCCACTTCCTACCGCTAAAAAAAATGAATTCAAATATGGTGGCGCGCCATTGTAACGTAAAGCATTTCCTTTTACATCTATTACAGCACCTCCTGCTTCTTCAACAATACATTGCCCCGCAGCCGTATCCCAAAAAAATGTTTCGCCAAATCGAGGGTAAAGATCCGCTTTTCCTTCGGCAATTAAACAAAATTTAATCGCACTCCCACGTGAAATTCTTTCATAATCTTTAATGTTTTCAAAAAAATTCTGCAACTTCTCATTATTCGCATGTCGACGACTCGCAATAACCACAGGTTTATCTGTATTAATTTTTCTCGTGTGAATCTTTTCAGGCAATTCATCACCTTGCTGTTTAAAAGCCCCATTATTTTTTTCTGCAAAATAAAAAGCATCAAATACGGGAACATAAATAATTCCCAACACAGCAACATTATTTTCAATTAATGCGACGTTGATACTAAAATCATCTGTTTTTGCGATAAACTCACGCGTTCCATCTAACGGATCAATCAACCAAAATTGATTTGTAGTTACACTCACGGGAGTTTCAGATTCTTCGGAAATAACCGGAATATTTGGTGTTAATTCAGTAAGAAATTTTAAAATCGCTTTGTGGGACACTAGATCTGCGGTTGTAACAGGAGAATTGTCTGACTTCGTATGAACATCTGAAGTATTTTGGTGATGGTACAATTCAATTAAAGGAGGCCTGAGAGTTTTTAAAAACTTCAGGAGGGCAGGCAAATATGCATCTGAAAACATATTTGCCTCTCCCTGAAATAACTAATTTAGAAATAAATGCCTAACAATAATGTCACGGTATTACTTGAGCCACCACCGACCGTTGGACCAGCAGCGCCTCGACCATTCGAAGAATCCGTAGCGCTGTAATTAACATCATGACGAAATTCGATTTGCTGCAACGTATTTCTCCAGACTGATGTTAATACTGAGGCTTCATAACGGTATTGCGGTGCACCTAATGCAAGTGCTTGCCAAGATTGGCCATAACTTGCCACTACTGCACTTGGTCGATTCCACGCACGGAAGTTGTAATAACCTTCTAGATTCATTGCAGCAGGTCTTGCACCATGTCCGTTGTACATTAAATCTTGCGGCGCAAATTGTGACGTCGCTGTGACATATTCTGTGTTCATTCCGAACGGGCCCACGCCAAAATTCACGTGCGCCGAAACACCCGCAACTTGTCTCACCAACGCTTCGTTATTTCCAACACTAAACCCTGCAAATCCTGTCGGTAAATTAGTTTGTTGCATTCCTAATGAATCCGCAACATTTGCAATTACACCAACGCTGGAATCAATATTCCATGCACTACCCTGGCTATAACTATAGCCAACGTTTGCACCAAGATTGTTAATATTATCGTTATTCTTGGTATTGGTATCACCGTTAAATGCGTAGACTTGTGCGTAAGGTCCTTGATCACACGGATGTTGATAAGCAACTTCCAACGCACGCGCACGTGTTTGGAAAATTTGTTGTGTCATCGGAGATGAAATCATTAACGAAGAATAATTACCGAACGGTACATAAAATTGACCGATAGTTAAATAAAACGGTAAACGGTTTAAATTACCAAACGTTAAATATCCTTGATCCACATGAACTCGTGAATTATTTGTCAAAGGCTGGTTTGGCGCTTGTGAATTGTCATATTTAAATGACACAAAACCACCTGCCCATGAATTAACCACCGGAATTAAATCTAATTCTGCTGCAGATAAATCAATTCTGCTGGTGTGAGACGAATTAAATGTACTGGAATAAATACCTTGCCCTTCTACTTTTCCACTGACAATTAACATCGGGCCAGAAGGTCCTTCGACATTATGTCGTTTATAACGGTTGTACAAAGCCTCGCGCAATTGCAATATGCGTAAATTTTCCATGTAATCTGTGTAAGTCACAGCTAAATCAAATGGCGAAAATGTTGTATGACTTCCTAAATAAGAAGCGACCATCACTGGTGAGCCGCTTAATACGGAAGGAATCGGATAAAAAGGTGTTGTTTCAGGAGCATGCATACTTTGATGAGAGCCAGCTTTTTCAGTTTTCACTTGTGACTTAAGCGTTTGTTGTTCGACTTTTAATGCATGAATTTGTGAATTTAATTGATGCATTTGAGATTCAAGTGCATGCGCTTGCACTGTCATTTTTTGAATCATTTTTTCTGTATTTTCTGCAGAAGAAGAATCATCTGCTAAAACCGGTTTGGTAAAAGATAAACATCCAGCAACGACCATCAATGAAAACAATTGTTTTTTCATGCTATTCCTCTCTTTTTTCGATTTCATTTAGTGCTCCAAAAAAAAGCCCGTCTGTTACGACGGGCTCTTCCCTGTAGCAATTACTCTTGCAAATTAAGCAAACATCACGCCTAAATGCAATACACCCGTTGTTGCGCCGCGACCTGAACCACCTTCGCTAACATCGTAATCCTGGTCGTGGTAAACATACAATCCAACATTCACGTTACGTGAAACATTCATGTCAAAAGTTCCTTCAACACGTGCTTCAGGTATACCGTATAAACCAACCCACACTGCATCCCATGAATATTGATAATCTAAACCAAAACGTGACTTATGATTCATCACATTTGTTGTCAGACCTGCACCAACATCAATCGCAGAAGGACCTGCACCGCGATCGTTATGAGCAACACCATGATTGAACTCTGCTGTTACTTCGTTAGCACCAAAGTCTTTAATGGAAGTTACATAGTGCGCATATCCATCCAACATTCCAAAAGTACCCGATGCATCCAAGCTAACTCCACCCACCGGTGTATTATAACCTCTCTCGGATAATCTTGTACCTGTTACCAACGATGAACTGATGTAATCTACATCCGCCAAGTTATTTAAATAACCGGCTTGCAGATTTAAGCTTGAACCCTGTTGTTTAACACCCCAACCTAAGTTTGCACCCCAGTTGTTGATGTTAACCGTTCCGTTAGCGTTATCTTTTGCAGAAGGAATTCCACGGAATCCGTATACAGAACCGTAAAGTCCGTTTTGCACAAACCCTAATGTTGCAGCAACGTCATTGGTTTGTGATAACAATTGTGTAAATGTCGGAACCGTAGCAAAACGATCATAGTTACCGAAATTTAAATATTGCTTACCGACTCTGAAGAAAATGGGGCTTCGGCAAAAATCACCAAAAGTTACATACGCTTCATCAATCAGTGAACCTGACCATGGCTTGATAATTAATGAACGACTGGCATTTGTGTCATACTGACTCTTTTCGTTGTCTTGCGAATAGTTGTTGTTGTTATCTTGGTAATTAATACCGATGTGAGCTTTTGTCCAAGAGTTGATACGTGCGTCAACAAATAAATCAGCATTATCTAACGCTAGATCGGACGCGCTACGATTACCGAAAAAATGTTCGCCGTCATCAATAAAATTTGCACGACGTGAAGATAAAATACCATCAACGTTAATTAAACCACTTACGCTGATGTTGTCATACCAATTTGGGCATGACGCTAATCGTTTTTGCAGTGCCGTACCACCAAGTGTCGTCGTCCCACCATTGTTTTGGTTTATAGATTGCTCGAGTTGGTTGAGCTGAATTTGCATGCTATTCAGTCTGTTTTGAACAGCGACGTCTGATTTGGTAGCTGCGAATGCAGTACTGCTTAATCCTAATAAAACTATTGAAGCTACGACTGGCTTTAATCTCATGCAACTTACTCCTTCAAGCGGCTGTGTTTAAGAGGTTACAACTATTTCGAAAAATAGACTTGTTGTCAAGTGTTAATAAAAACTATTTTAATTTAATTTTTCTAAGAAAATAATTATTTGTATAAATTATTTTTTCAAAAAAATTAATTAAGCATTAATTACACCAATGAAAATATTGATTAAATTATATTAAATATTTAATTTATGAATTAATTTATTTGAATGATGGTGCCCAGGGCCGGAATCGAACCGGCATGGAGTTTTAGCTCCGAGGGATTTTAAGTCCCTTGCGTCTACCAATTTCGCCACCTGGGCTTTTTCACTATATGTAGAGTGATATGGAGGCTGGGGCCGGAATCGAACCGGCGTACACGGCTTTGCAGGCCGCTACATAACCACTCTGACACCCAGCCTGCAACGTTTTTCTAAAATGGAGCGGGAAACGAGACTCGAACTCGCGACCCCGACCTTGGCAAGGTCGTGCTCTACCAACTGAGCTATTCCCGCACAAACTAGGGGTGGTATTGTAGCCGGTCATCTTGAACAGTCAAGCAATGTTATACTGCATTTATTTATTTTCTGAGGGAATCTTTCTATGAAAGATGTTGAGAACTATTTGCTCTCTTTGCAAAAAAATATTTGCGACGCGCTAACCAAAATTGACGGCAATGCATTTCAAACGGACGTGTGGACACATACAAAAGGCGGTGGCGGAAAAAGTTGCGTATTGCAAAACGGCCATGTGTTCGAAAAAGCCGGGGTAAATTTTTCTCATGTCACGGGGGACAATCTTCCTGCCGCAGCCAGCAGTCGTCATCCGGATTTAGCCGGTCGAAATTTCGATGCCATGGGAGTTTCACTCGTGCTTCACCCACACAATCCCTATATTCCCACCACTCACTGTAATATACGCTTTTTCATGGCAACGAAAGAAAACGCCGACCCTATTTGGTGGTTTGGTGGCGGGTTTGATCTCACACCCTATTATGGGTTTGAAGAAGATTGTGTGCATTGGCATAAAACAGCCCTAAAAGCCTGCGCCCCCTTTGGAAAAGAAGTTTATTCTTCCTATAAAAAAGCCTGTGACGAATACTTCTACCTTAAGCATCGGCAAGAAATGCGCGGTATTGGTGGGCTATTTTTTGATGACCTGAATGAAAAGAACTTTGAATATTGCTTTGACCTAACCAAAAGCATCGGCGACCACTTCCTTCCGGCTTACATTCCTATCGTAGAAAAACGCAAAAATACACCTTATGCCGAAAAAGAGAAGGCTTTTCAGTGTTACCGTCGAGGTCGTTACGTAGAATTTAATTTAATTTATGACCGCGGTACCTTATTTGGGTTACAATTCGGAGGCCGTATTGAGTCGATTTTCATTTCACTACCGCCACAAGCTAATTGGGTTTATAACTGGCATGCTGCGCCGGAAAGCCCAGAAGCACGACTAACTGAATATTTTCTAAAACCAAGAGAATGGGTGGAATTGTGACCAAATATATTTTTATTACAGGCGGTGTCATTTCTTCATTAGGAAAGGGAATCGCTTCCGCTTCACTCGGCGCGATTTTAGAAGCCCGTGGACTTTCCGTCACACTGATAAAATTAGACCCCTATTTGAACGTTGATCCCGGCACAATGAGCCCGCTTCAACACGGCGAAGTATTTGTCACAGCAGACGGCGCAGAAACGGATTTAGACCTAGGTCACTACGAACGATTTGTACGCGTCACACTTTCACGCGACAATAATTTCACCGCTGGAAAAGTCTATGCCAATGTATTACGCAAAGAACGCCAAGGCGATTATTTAGGTGGAACCGTTCAAGTTATTCCTCATGTGACCGACGAAATTAAATTATGTATTTCAAACGCTGCAAAAAATGCCGATGTCGCAATTGTTGAAATTGGTGGTACCGTTGGTGATATCGAATCATTGCCCTTTTTAGAAGCCATTCGACAAATGCGAATTGAATTGGGCTCTTCGCAGACTTTATTTATTCATCTTGCATTAGTACCTTATATTCCCACCAGTGGCGAAATTAAAACCAAACCCGCGCAACATTCCGTTAAAGAATTACGCTCGATTGGTATACAACCGGATATTTTAATTTGCCGTTCTGAAAAAAATATCCCTCAAGACGCACAAAATAAAATAGCGCTATTTACAAACGTCGAAAAAGCGGGTGTTATATCTTTACCTGATATGCCCAGCATTTATGAAATTCCCCTAATGCTGCATCAGCAAAAATTGGATGACTTGGTCGCTGAAAAATTACATCTTAAAACAAAACCCGCGGATTTAATGGATTGGCAGAAAGTTGTCGATGCGGAAAGAAATCCTGAAAAAACAATCAATATAGCAATGGTTGGAAAATATGTGGGCATGGCAGATTGCTATAAATCACTCGCCGAAGCTATTCGACATGCAGGCATTAAGACTCGCACGAAAATTAATATTTTATACATCGACGCCGAACAATTAGAAAAAACCGGCGAGAGTTTATTGCAAAATATCCAAGGCATTATTGTTCCTGGCGGATTTGGTCAACGGGGTATCGAAGGAAAAATTAAAGCAGTTCAATATGCACGCGAAAATAAAATTCCGTATTTAGGGATTTGTTTAGGTATGCAAGTAGCGGTCGTTGAATTTGCACGCAATGTCGCAAAAATGTCTGATGCCAATAGCACAGAATTTAATCCGAAAACCGCTCATCCTGTTATTGCCTTGACCAGCGAATGTATTGATAAAAAAGATTTAGGCGGCACAATGCGCTTAGGAAATCAAATCTGCTTATTAGAAAAAGAGTCGCGTTCTGCAAAGATCTATGGAAAAAATGAAATTCAAGAGCGTCATCGTCATCGTTATGAAGTGAATCAAGATTTGTTACCAAAACTAAAAGAAGCCGGATTAAGTATCGCGGGAGTTTCCAAAGAAACCAGTCTGGTCGAGATGATTGAATTAAAAGATCACCCCTGGTTCGTGGCCTGTCAATTCCACCCCGAATTTACATCAACACCGCGCGATGGTCATCCATTATTCAAAAGCTTTATAGAAACCTGTGGCAATTAAGTTATCAATGAAGGATCAACAATGGTGCTGATGTATTTTTTATAGATCATCTGCACGATGGGGCACCCAAGAAAAATAACGCTTTGGTTGGCTGCCATGATTTTTCCCGTAAGCTTAATTCCGCTTTTCAAAAAAATAAAAACTTCCACTTTGTTATCAATCAATCCTTTTATATATTTTTCCTCAACACTACCCATTTTCTGCCTTCCTCTAACTCACTACATAAAGGGAGAGAATTTTATAAAGTTAAATTAAAAAAAAATGTCGTGGATTTGATCGGACAAAATGCGGTTTTGCCAATACGCTCGGACTAATTCACTACGACTGGATATGCCAAGCTTTTTCTTAAGGCGCTCAAAATACGTTTCGACCGTGCGCAACGAAACAACCAATCTACTCGCAATCCGTTTCAATTGTTTGCCGTGTGCCAACAATGACAAACAATAGTATTCTTTCACAGATAACACCACATCTCTATTTTGATACTTAAGATAATAACGCCTTGGTAAAGGTGATGAAGGACGAGAAGTAAAAAAATCTGGCATGATGGCCGTATTTTTAGGCTTGAGAAGATATTGATTTGCAACACGAAGCGGCTGTTGACAAACCTTCTGCACCATCTTTTTTGATTTATCCTTGTAGTAATGCACAAATTTTTCAAATAAATCAAAATTCTCTAAGTATTTTTGATATGCTTGTGCATGATGAACATCAAATATAAAGATCTCGTTGCGATCCTCATATTTTCGTGAAATCATCATAGGGTTAGCGATACCAAATTGATCGCGCGACTCACGGGTTATCTCGTCTGACCAACCAAAAACATTACTTTTATCCATACTAGGAAACGTAACACCATCAGCAAACTGATCGTAAAATGTGAAACCAATCGGTGGTAGCTTTTCTTGAGCCAATATTTTTTCAGGCCAACCGTGTTTATCACATAAAAAATAATATTCCCCGTTAGGATAAACAACGACATGTCCAAAAAAATGGGATTTTATATTTCCGAAAAAAGGCTGAACAATATCAGAAATGTTAGACATATAATTAAACGAAGGATGCACCAAAATTTCTTTTGTTGTCATATCCTCCTTTAGAGGCTTATCTTTTAGCTTCACGCAATATCCTATAACATTTAGACTATAATAATATAAGCACGACTTCATTTGTCCGTAAAAACATCTGACAGACTTAATATTCAACAGTGCATATCATAGAATACCTGTAAATAACTAGGTATACTCTATGAACCCTACAAATAGCGCTACAAATGGCCCACTTTACTCTTGCCCTACTTGCTTAAAATGGTTTCCAGCTGACACGGCTATTGTGTCACAAAAAAATGGCTGGAAAAAATATTTTTGCAGCTCAACGTGTCAAAGCCAATCGGAGACTACTCTCGAAAATGCTGAAAGAACTTCCTAAGCTCACACATTCTGCTTCATTTTTAAAATCAAATTCATTCGTAACTCAAACAAATTTTTCTCTAATCCCACTGGATAAACGTGGGGATTCAAAAACCGCCGTATAGCGGAATGGAATAATTTAAGTTGCTTGAAAGTTCTTTCACGAGAAGCAGTGATTTCTGGAACAGAGTAAACACATTTACCCTTTTTAAAAATATTTTTTAATAATTCTTCTCCCTTCGTTCCTTTAGGAATTTTTTTACGTCGCGTCGAATCTAACATATCAATCATTAATGCACTGTCTGGCAAACCTGTTAATTCATCATAAATACAATCAGCCATCGCACCTGATTTTTTATTGTAAAAACGTTTTACTCTTAGCATTCCCGGCGTAGAAATTTTTGCGTTTTGCTCAGATAATTTTAATTTGTATTCCCATTTTCCGCCTTTAGGACGAATCGCGCTTAATTTATAAATGCCATCTAACGCAGGTTGGTCATACGCGGTTGCTAATTTCGTTCCCACTGCCCATATATCAATTTTAGCTTTTTGCTCTTTCAAGCTTTCGATAATGTATTCATCTAAGTCATTGCTCGCCATAATATGTGCATTTTTTAATCCGGCTTTATCGAGAATTTTTCGTGCCTTAATACTAAGATACGCCAAATCACCTGAATCCAATCGAATACCCAATAATTTTTTGCCAATCTTAATAGCTTTTTTCACACCCGCTAAACTATCAAACGTATCCACCAATAAATAACAATTATCTGGCATCGTACTCGCAAATTTTTCAAACGCTTCGTCTTCTGTCGCAAATGCGGTCACCCAACTATGCGCATGCGTTCCACGAATAGGAATGCCATATTTTTTTCCGGCTAAAACATTAGACGTTCCAACACATCCTCCAATGTAGGCCGAACGACTTGCGGTTAATCCGCCATCAGGACCTTGTGCACGACGCAAACCAAATTCAATCACCGGTTCGCCTTTTGCGGCATAACAAATACGCGATGCTTTTGTTGCAACCAATGTTGCAAAATTAATACTGTTCAATATAGCCGTTTCTAATAATTGACATTGAATTAACGGCCCTTTAACACGCACCAACGGTTCTTGCGGAAAAACCACCGTACCTTCTTCTACCGCTTCCACATCAACGGTGAGTTTCATGTTTTTTAAATAGTCTAAAAAATCTTTGGGAAAATACTGTGATAAATAATCAACATCAGACGGCTCTAATTTAAATTGCTCTATATATTCAATGACATTCGCTAAACCGGCCGCAATCGCATATCCGCTCTTAAACGGATTGCGCCTGTAAATAACATGAAAAACGGCTTCATGTTCAGCCATGCCAGACTTCCAATACCCATAGGCCATGGTGAATTGATAAAGATCAGTCGAGAGCGTATTCAAAGCTATAAATCCCCTGCTAAACTAAGCGTCTATTACAAGGAGGTCATTATGGCACATAACGTTGCGCAAAAACTTATCGCAGCTCATCTGGTTGAAGGCGAAATGAAAATTGGTGAGGAAATTGGCCTCAAAATTGACCAAACCCTCTGCCAAGATGCCACCGGAACCATGGTGATGCTGGAATGCGAAGCCATGAAATTACCCCACACGAAAGCAGAAGTTTCTGTGCAATATGTTGATCACAATCTCTTACAAACGGATTTCAAAAACGCTGATGATCATATTTTTCTCCGTTCCGCCTGCCAAAAATTTGGCGTATGGTTTAGTCGTCCCGGTAACGGCGTTAGCCATCCGGTTCATATGGAAAGATTCGGAGTCCCGGGCAAAACATTATTAGGTTCTGATAGTCATACCTGCGCTGGCGGATCATTAGGCATGCTAGCAATGGGTGCTGGTGGAATTGAAGTTGCGATGGCGATGTCAGGAAAAGCTTTTCACGTAAAAATGCCAAAGATATGGGGCATTCGATTAATTGGAAAATTACCCGACTGGGTTAGCGCGAAAGATATTATTTTAGAATTATTACGTCGACATGACGTCAAAGGTGGATTGGGCAAAATCATGGAATATTACGGCCCAGGTTTAAAATATTTATCTGCCATGGACAGACATGTTATTGCAAACATGGGCGCAGAATTAGGCGCAACCGCGAGTGTATTTCCGTCCGATAAAATTACCCTCGAATTTTTAAAACAACAAAATCGCGAAGAAGATTGGAGTGAGCTCGTTGCAGATAAAAATGCAAAGTATGACGAATATACTGAGATTGATTTATCCGAATTAGAACCTCTCATTGCATTACCCAGCTCACCAGGCAATGTAGTACCTGTCAGAGAAGTAGCGGGAAAAGAAATTTATCAAGTGATGATTGGTTCTTCTGCGAATCCAGGCATGCGCGATTTTGCAGTGCCTGCAATGATGGTCGACGGCAAACAAATCAGCGATAAAGTGTCTTTTGATATAAATCCCACATCACGACAAATTTTGGAAAGTTTAATTGAACATAAATATTTAGAAAAATTAGTGCGCGCAGGTGGGCGCATCCATCAAGCTGGATGTAATGGCTGTATTGGAATGGGACAAGCACCGGCAACCCACAAAATTAGCTTACGAACCGTACCTCGCAATTTTCCCGGACGCTCTGGAACAAAAGACGATCTAGTATATTTATGCAGCCCTGAAACTGCAGCCGCCTCGGCACTTATGGGTGTAATTACTGATCCGCGAACCTTAAATATGACGTATCCCAAATTCCGCGAACCCAAAAAAGTCAAAATTAATACGTTAATGCTAGTAGAACCGCCTCGTGATGGAAGCAAAGTTCAATTGGAAAAAGGTCCCAACATTCAACCGCTCCCAGATTTCCCCGAATTAAAAAATGATATTTCGGGTCCTGTATTAATTAAAGTCGGCGATAATATTTCTACTGATACGATCATGCCAGCTGGCGCTGAAGTATTACCGTATCGCAGCAATATTCCTGCTATCAGTGAGTTTGTATTTGCCCAAGTTGATACAACCTTTCCTGAACGTGCAAAACCCTATCAAAAATCAGGTTGTATTATTGTTGGCGGCGAAAACTATGGACAAGGTTCCAGTCGAGAACATGCTGCGATTGCTCCACGTTATTTAGGCGTCGAAGCAGTTATTGCCAAAAACTTTGCGCGTATTCACGGCCAAAATTTAGTCGATTTTGGGATCATCCCCCTGTATTTCAAAAATCACGAGGATTATAACGATATTCAACAAGGGGATATTCTCGAAATTGCCCATGTACGCGAAAACGTTCAAAAAGGCGGGGATATTAGCGTTTTTAATAAGACGCGAAACAAGACATATTCGTGCGAGCACCATATGAGCCCACGTCAAATTCAGGTACTATTGGCCGGTGGACTAATTAATAGCGTCAAGGCAAATAACACATGACTACCACTACCATACTTAAACGTACGTTTCCTCAAACACGTCTTCGACGTATGCGCATGAAACCCTTTACACGTCGCCTGATGCAAGAAAATCATTTAACGGTTAATGATTTAATTTATCCTGTTTTTATTTGCGAAGGTAAAAACCAAGTTCAACCGGTAGGGAAAATGCCGGGTATCGAGCGTTTAAGCATTGATATGTTGCTTAAAGAAGCAGAAACACTGTCACAACTACATATCCCCGCTATTGCTTTATTCCCTGTATTAGATGTTTCCAAAAAAACTAACGACGGAAAAGAAGCCTATAATCCTAAAGGCTTATTGCAAACTGCTGCACGAGAATTAAAAAAACACTTTCCCGATTTAGGCTTAATCGCTGATGTTGCTTTAGACCCGTTTACGACACACGGCCATGACGGAGTGTGTGATGAAAATGGCGAAGTATTAAACGATGAAACTAATGATATTTTAATCAGACAAGCAGTCTCGTATGCGGAAGCAGGAATTGATATTGTCGCACCATCTGACATGATGGACGGACGTATTGGTGAAATTCGTAAAGCGTTTGAAAAAAATAATTTAAAAAACACAAAAATATTAGCGTATTCAGCTAAATATGCGTCCAGTTTTTATGGACCCTTTAGAGATGCTGTTGCATCATCAGGCCAATTAAAAGGCGATAAAAAAACCTACCAAATGGATCCCGCCAATTTAAACGAAGCGATTCATGAAGTTGCAATGGATATTCAAGAAGGTGCGGATATGGTCATGGTGAAACCTGGCATGCCATATTTAGATGTTCTCAGACGTGTCAAAGATGCGTTTAGCGTTCCAACTTTCGTTTATCAAGTCAGCGGTGAATATGCGATGATTAAAGCCGCAGCAATGCAAGGCTGGTTAGATGAAAAGAAAGTCGTACTGGAATCTTTAATTGGATTTAAACGCGCAGGTGCAGATGCCATTCTCACCTATTTTGCCAAGGACGTTGCAACATGGTTAGTGGATGAAAAATTCGTCTAACGCAGATCTTTTTTTCGATCGCGAAATTAGTTTATTGCAATTCAATGCACGCGTATTAGAGCAAGCGCGCGGTAAATCACACCCCCTTCTTGAACGATTAAAATTTCTCTGTATTTGTTCCAGCAACATGGATGAATTTTTTGAAATCCGTGTCGGTGGACTTCCGCCACAATTACGTAAAACCATTCGCCAATACGCTTCATTCATTGTCAAGAATCAATATGATATTTTAAATGATGAATTATTACCCGCCCTAGAAAAACATGATATTAATTTTATCTCACCCAAAAAATGGTCAGCTAAACAAGCAAAATGGCTAGAAGATTATTTTGTTGAGCATGTATTACCCGTATTAAGCCCTATTGCTTTAGATCCTGCCCACCCCATGCCGCGGTTAATTAATAAAAGTTTAAATTTTCTTGTTGAATTATCAGGACAAGATGCTTTCGGACGTGAAAGTCAATTAGCCATTGTGCACGCGCCGCGTGTACTACCACGTATTGTTGAATTGCCAAAAAAAAATAAAGAACAATATCACTTTGTCTTTCTCAGCAATATCATCAGTACTTTTTGTGAAAAATTATTTCCTGGTTTGAAAGTCAAAGGATGTTATCAATTTCGCATTACGCGCAACAGTGACTTATTGCTCGATAAAGAAGAAATGAAAGACTTAGCGATTTCAGTCATGACAAAGCTACAAGCATTACGATACGGCAATGCAGTGCGTTTAGAAATTATTAACGACTGCCCTCAAAAATGGATAGATTATTTGCTGGAAAAACATCAGCTAACATCTAAAGAACTTTATCTGACCGATGGCCCTGTTAATTTAAGTCGCTATCTAGAACTCTATGATTTAATTGATCGAGCAGATTTAAAATTCCAACCATTTACGCCGTCATCCCCCTCTGCTACTTTAAAAGATATCCACGAAAAAGATATTTTATTGCACCACCCCTATGACAATTTTACGGCAATTACACATTTAATTCATGAAGCGACGCGTGACCCACATGTTATTGCCATAAAACAAACACTTTATCGAACGGGCAGCGATTCTGCTATTGTTAAAGTTTTAATTGATGCCGCACGTGCGGGGAAAGAAGTCACCGCTGTCATTGAATTGCGTGCACGGTTCGATGAAGAATCTAATGTTAAATTAGCGAATAAATTACAAGAAGCTGGCGTACTGGTTGTTTATGGTGTTGTCGGATTTAAAACTCACGCAAAATTATTATTAATTATCCGCGAAGAAGAAGGAGAATTAAAACGGTATTGCCATCTGGGAACCGGCAATTATCACGCGAAAACCGCAAAATTATATACGGATTACGGTTTACTCACCGCAAATCCAGTGATTGGTTTAGATGTTCAAAATGTATTTCAGCAGCTTACAGGCACGGGTAAAACCTTAAAATTAAAACAATTATTTCAAGCGCCGTTTAATTTATTTGATAAACTCACAGAGCTCATTGATCGGGAGATTTATTTTGCGCGTCACAAACATAAAGCCTTAATTATTATTAAAATAAATGCCCTCACCGATCGTAAAATTATTCAGCATTTATATGAAGCCTCTCAGGAAGGGGTAAAAATTGAGCTAATTGTACGTGGCATGTGTTGTTTAAAACCAGGGATAAAACATTTATCTGAAAATATTACGGTAAGATCTATCATTGGACGATTTTTAGAGCATGAGCGTGTATTTTATTTTCATAATGGTGGCGAACGGGAAATTTATTGTTCCAGTGCGGACTTAATGGAACGTAACTTATATCATCGGATTGAAGTGTGTTTTCCCATTTTAGATAAAGATTTGGCTGCACGCGTTGAAAAGGAAAGCTTAAAATATTATTTAGATGATTCGATTATTCGTTGGGAGTTAGATTCTGAAGGCAAATATCATTTAGTAGAAAACTCTCACAGTATTGCAGTTCAGGAAAAATTATTGGAGAAATATCATGATTTGGAAACAAAAAGCTGATCTCGCCACCGTAAATGATCGCGGTAAAAACACGATGCTGAGCTTGTTAGATATACAATTTACTGAAGTAGGTGATAATTATTTAATTGCGACGATGCCGGTTGATCACCGTGTTCATCAACCGATAGGGATTATGCATGGTGGTGCGTCGTGTGTATTAGCTGAAACCGTCGGAAGTACTGCCGCGAATTTTGCGGTCGACCAAACCAAAAATTACTGCGTAGGATTATCCATTAATACCAACCATATCCGCTCTGTTAAATCTGGATTGTTACATGCCAAAGCCACGCCATATCATTTAGGCCGTTCAACTCACGTCTGGAATATTGATATTATTGATGAAAACAAAAAGCTTATTTCGACAACGACGTTGACGATGGCAGTGTTGGAGCGAAGATAGTTTAAAACCCATACGGATGATTGGCATCTACATGAACAACATCATCTGTATAAACTTGAATATTCGCTTGGCTTTCTGCGTTTTCTGCGACTACTCTATCGCCCAAATAAACACTATCGCCCAGTGATAACATTCGCATACTGCCATCTTGACCAATCACAATGACATTACCTTGCAACCACAATACTCTTCCGATCACAATGATATCAGCATGATTTGAAAAAGTGTGATTATAATAATCCGGATAATTCAACATCAACAGATTAGGCAACTGACTTAATGGCGATGATGGGATAGGTTCAGACACAATAATTAATGCTCCTAAAATATAATTAATATTGTAATTCGCTGCATTAAATGTTCCACCAGCCGGATTTGAAACTGACGTAATAGGATAAGAACCTAACACAGCTCCTCCATTCAATCCTGCGCTTACAATATCCACTGTTCCAATGGTTTCTCCATTTTGAAGGCCACTACTTGAAAAGGCACTAGTAGTCGACGGCAATGTTTGCCCAAAGAGTTTAACTTGATTATTTGCTGTGATAGTTAAGGCAGCGGGATTGACACTAATGCTTCCCGTTAGGATATAGGTAATTGCATAATTGGAAGCATTAAATGTCCCTCCTGCTGCATTGGATACACTGGTAATTGCATAAGGACTTGATGCGACTCCAGCGGTTGGTGATAAACCCGCACTGCTGATATCAACGGTTCCAATCGTTTCACCATTTTGCAGCGGGGTTGACGTAAAAAGATTTGTGGTTGACGGCAATATTTGCCCGTAAGTTTTAGTTTGATTGCTTGCGGTAATACTTAATGGCGCTTGATTAACGGTTAATAATCCATTTACATAACTAATGGTGTAATTGCTTAAACCCGTTCCAGTTGCAGCTGAGGCAACAATTGAATATGGACCACCCAAAACTGTAGCAGTCGCTGGTGTTCCTGCACTTGTCAGATTTACGCTTGAAATACTGTCTGAATTAACTAATCCATTAGAGGTAAACTCGGTTCCACCAAAATTAAATACGGAACCATAAATCTTGCTTTGGTTATCTGCTGTAATGGTTAAGGCTTTTGGATTAACCGTTAATAATCCATTTACATATGTGATTGAGTAGTTACTTAACCCACTTCCCGTTGCTGCTGATGCAACAATTGAATATGGGCTACCTGATACTGTTGCTGTTGAAGGTGAACCTGCACTTGTGAGATTTACGCTTGAAATACTATCCGAATTAACTAAACCGTTAGAGGTAAATTCAGTTCCCGCGAAATTAAACACTGAACCGTAAATCTTGGTTTGGTTATCTGCTGTAATGGTTAATGCTTTTGGATTAACTGT
>JANRJR010000059.1:0-4072 GCA_033763845.1 Gammaproteobacteria bacterium
TATCTACCGCCAGAACGCCGTCCTGTGGCGGCTCAATCCCGCGGAAGGTAGTGGATTCGGCGCTTTCTTAAGCTTTCCTTAAGGTTTTTTTGGTAGAATAGACGCACTTACTCGGCAGTTTTGGAGCATAAAGTGGAAGAAGTTAAGCCTAAAGTTTTTGTTTCGACCAACAACATATATGTTACGAATGCTATCACTGCAGCCGGGGCTGAAAGCACGAAAGATAAAAATGACGCTGACATCATCGTGTGTGTGATGCACTCTCAAGCAACAGCGAAACAAAGTGACTGGCGCGAAAAAGAATGGAAGAATTTCAAAGAAGAGGTAAAACTACAGTTTAATAAAGAAAATAATATTCCGGTTGTTTTAGTGTATACCAAAATGATAGGACGTGAGCGTGACGGAGAGGATGTCGAAATAACGCAGCGATTGGAAAAAATAGGTCAGGAATTAGAAATAGTTTCTTTAACGGTTGTTCGAAACTCCATCGAGTTTGATGAAGGTAAAGAAGAACTTAAGAAAAAATTAGAACAATTTCGTTCAGCAGAACAAATGTCTAAAATTATAGCAGCAAGAGAAGCGAGAAAACAAAAACAAGAAAAAGCTCCTTCGACGTCACCACGTCTAGTTGAACAATCTCGACTCCCTCAAGTTGAAGTTGTGCAGTCTCCACGTAAAAAAGTTTTTATTGATAGCAATTTGCCTGTTCAAGAAAATAAGGTCATTTTGCCAGAGCAAGAAGATCACAATGTAGAACATGATTTTTCTTCAAGCTCAAAATATGCACGCCCAGCCACTCGTAAAGAAAAAATTGCCACAATAGTCAGAAGTGAAAATTGTGTTGTTGCTGAAAATCCTGATGATGCAGATATTGTTGTCGTAATTTGGAGGGTGGGGCCATACGAAGAACAAAAAGATGTTACAGGTTTTTTACATGACATGTGTGCAAAGTATAAAGACACCAATAAAAAAATTATTTTTGCGTTTGATTATGGGACTTCATCAACTTCTAAAGATATCATCGAACTTAAAGATTCTCATCTTGATCTGCTTATGAAACAGAATTTACCAGATAATTTCCATCTTTGTGGAAGGGCTCTCGATTTCCAAACGGGCGAAATTGAGTTACAAAGTTTGTTAAAAGGTGCAGTATCGCCTGTTAATCAAGCTTTTCTGCCACAAGCGCAAGCAGTAATTGCACCTGCACCTGTCGTACAACACGCGTCGTTTTTTACATATCCAGAAAAGCGTTCATTTTGTCATTCACGCCAAATTAGGAATAATTATTTCGAAGATCATTTGAAAATTAATACAGGTGACGATGAGTCAACTAAAAGAAAAAAGCTTTTTCTTCTTTTCGCACATTACAAGAGTTTGCGCCATACCATTTTTAATGTTGGGCATGTTGATAGTTGGCTTTCTAAAAAAATCGAAGATGAACTGGCAAAAAATTTGATGAAGCCTCAAGCTTATAAAGCATACACAAAAAATAAAGATAAAAAACGTACATCGAATCTTGGTAAATGTTTTGATCCTTTTGCAAAAAAACTAGAGGAATTATTTTTAGAAAAATATTCTAGAGCTAAGCCTAAAGAAAACCATGGCCAACTTCTCGATAATTTAATTAAGTTGTTGAGTTACGCAGATAGACGCGAAAGAAGATCTTTTTTTAATGGGACAGAAAACCAAACGTTTATTAAAAATATTATAGAGGCGGCTGAGCTTGTATATGACAAAAAAATTAGGCCACAAGTCGGTGTTGAGGTAGAAAAAGAGCCTGGTGTTCTTCCTTGGTATGCGCAGAGGATATACGACAAGGCGATAGTTTCTGCAAAAACGGGGCTAGCTGCAGCCAGAATTTAAATAAAAATTATTTTATAATTCACAAATCAGGAGAATAGTGTGGAAGAAGTAAAATCTAAAAAAATTGTTGTTTTAGGTCAAAATGAAACCGTAAATACATTAATTTCAAATGATAAACGTTTTCAAAGCAACAATGATAATACTCCGGCTGATGTTGTTGTTCGTATATGGGATGTTGATACCGTTGGTTCTTATGAATTTTCTTTGGGACAACTTCCTAGTTCTATACAGCAAGATACCCCCGTTATTTTTGTCTGTACGCAGAAAGTCGTGCTTAACGCACAGAACAGAAGTGTAAAATTAGAGGCTCTTCGAAGCTGGGCAGCCAATACTGGAATAAATGCGATAGTTGTGAATATCCCCATTAATAGTATCCAAGGACAAGGATTATTTTCTGATAAGCTGGGCGAGGCTATTTCTTATATAGCAAACCGAGAAGCAACTCAATTGGAGCTCCAGCAATCACAAGAGCGAACGGAAACAGAAAGGCTGCAAATTATAGAGCAGGCTCGACAATTGCTGATCCAGCAAAGAACTGGTGTTATAACACACTTCACTTCTGAGCAAGTTAACATTTTGAAACATGCAGAAGAACTCGTGAAGCCAAGGACTCAGGTTGTTCTATCTGTTAAGGCTGATGTTCAATCCCTTCCATTTATTGGTTACGGTTTTGCAAATCCTGATCAAGCATCCATTTCTCATTCGCGCCAAGAACGAAATAATTACTTAGAAAAAAAATCTGCATTTTTCTGATAATGGTTCACCTGAAGAGACTACGAAGAAATTTATTTTGCTTTTTGCGCACTATATGAGTATTCGACATGTGAAAAGTACGCTTTCTGAGCGATTAGAAGACATTCTGGCTAAAAAATTATTAGACGACGCGCAATGTGAAGACTATCAAAATAATCGCACAAATGATCGTGCGACCATTCGTGGCAAAAAACATGATCGTGTTGCACTTCTTTTGAGAGAAAAATTGATATCAAAAGCAAATATTTCTGAGTTAGGCAGAAAATTAAATATTTTGGTAGATATTTTAGACTCTGTGGATGATCTTGAAAGAGGGTTTTTTAGTTATAAATCAGAAACTGGAAAAGCACAAATGAATGGTGCTATGGAATTAGCATCTAATGCATACGATAAAATAATAGCGAATGGAAGGGATTTAAATTCTAGTGATGTGGCTCAGCTGACTCAAGATCTGATTCTTCCAAAAGGCGCAACTAAAGCCGTGCAAAAACTTGTGCCAGACCCTAGTGTAAATCCATTACTCTAAAATAACTATTTAATCACCGTCATCGGTTCGCCTAGTCCCATAGAAAGTAGTGTGTGATGCAGCGAATCGGTGCTCTCGATACTCGGAATCGGACCAATTTGTACTTTATAAATGGGCCGACCATGTAAATCAGCTGATTCAATGATCACCGGATAACGTGTCAGCGATTCAATTCTGGATTTTAATCGCGTGGCATTATCTTCAACTGCAAATGCACCAATCTGTATGTAAATTTTCCCTCTTCCAATTGGGACAGACGGTGATGCACATTCGGTTTCGGAAGGATTATTCGGATCGATGGCTTTAACTTCGACTAATGCTGTTCCGGTTGGCAGCATTCCTAATTTCGCCGCAGCGACATATGAAAGATCAATAATACGGTTTGCATGAAACGGTCCGCGATCATTAATCCGTACAATAATTTTTTTGCCGGTTTTTAAATTGGTTACTTGAACGTACGTAGGTAAAGGCAAAACTTTATTTGCACCAGTCATTTTTGCGACATCATATTCTTCACCGTTAGATGTTTTGTGATTATAAAATTTCATGCCGTACCATGACGCAATACCCGTTTCGTCATAACCCTTTGCAGATTTCAGTACATAATATCTTTTCCCTAAAACAACATAAGAAGACGGATTGCCGTGTTTGCTCGGCGGTTCATCGCGAGGTACTGGATTGGGAACACTGTTAGGATCAATATGGAAATTTGGCGCGAAATCTTGTCGATATTTATAACGGCGGTGCATAGACGAACAGCCGGATAATAAAAAAATAAATATTAAAATGCTCACGGCTGAAAATTTTAGCCAAAATGATTTTTGGGAAAACATTTTTAAAGTCCTTTTTGAATAGCCTGTCCTAATTGATAAACCGCCATGGCGTAAAAATTACTGTCGTTATATTTCTTAATGACATTAAAATTATGGT
>JANRJR010000060.1:0-8665 GCA_033763845.1 Gammaproteobacteria bacterium
TTAGAAAGCAACATGCCATTACCAAAAACATCGCCCATAAGATCGCCAATACCCACAACCGTAAATGCTTGGTCTTTGATAGAAATACCAATTTCTTTAAAATGCCTTTCTACCGAAACCCACGCCCCACGAGCAGTAATAGCCATTTTTTTGTGATCATACCCTTGCGAGCCGCCAGAGGCGAAGGCATCGCCCAACCAAAAATTATATTCTTTAGAAATACTGTTTGCGATATCAGAAAAGGATGCTGTTCCCTTGTCTGCAGCGACAACTAAATATGGGTCGCTTTCATCAAAGCACACGACGTTATGGGGTGGAACAGGTTTTCCTTGAACAATATTATCCGTAATATCGAGAAGACCGCGCATAAAATCTTTGTAACAATTAATGACTTCTGTCATTACTTCATCGCGTGTTCCATTAATAGGCAACATTTTAGGAACGAATCCACCTTTGGCGCCTGAAGGAACAATTACAGAATTTTTAACTTTCTGTGCTTTCATTAGTCCCAAAATTTCTGTGCGAAAGTCTTCGCGTCTGTCTGACCAACGAATACCACCGCGTGCTACTTTTGCCGCACGCAAATGCACCGCTTCAAATCGTGGAGAATACACAAACACTTCATATAGCGGCAATGGTAATGGAAGTTCGGGAATGACATGTGGATTTAATTTAAACGATAAATAATTTTTTTCATGCAAATAATTGGTTCGCAGTGTTGCGTGAATCACATCTAAGTAGCGACGCAATATTCGGTCTTCGTCTAAGCTTGAAACTTTTTCCACTTCAGCAAGAATCTTTTTTTCGATTTCAATGACTTGTTCGGTTAAATTTTTCGGTTGATTGGTATTAAAACTTAATTCAAATAATTCCACCAGTAAGCGGGCTACTTGAGGGTAATCGCTCAAGGTTACCTCAATATAGTGCTGACTGAACATGAATCCAGTTTGACGTAAATATTTTGCATAAGCACGCAATACAGAAACTTGTCGCCATCCAAGTTGTGCACGTAACACTAATTTATTGAATCCATCGTTTTCTGCTAAACCGTACCAGACTTTAGAAAAAGCTTCTTGGAAAATCATTCCAGTCACTTCTAAATCAACGACATGTCCATCGGATGACTGCATCGTGAAGTCGTTAATCCATGGAGTTCCATTGGCGCTAATAATTTGATATGGGCGTTCACCGATCACGCGCAATCCCATATTTTCAAGCATCGGAACGACATCGCTCAGTGGGATTGTATGTTCTGCATGAAATAATTTAAATCGTAAAACTTCTTCTGGATCATCTACTAAACGATAAAAGGCCATTTCCAACAAATTTTCTGACGATAAGTTTTTCAAATGGACAATGTCATGAACTGCAGCGCGTGGGTGAAAATCTTCGCGATACGCGGCTGGAAAAGCGTCAGCATAATTGCGAAATATGTAGGTTCCTTTTTCTTCGCCATAATAATCAATCAAATTATCTTTTAATAAATCTTTCCACGTGCGTGATACTTCTGTTAAATTAGCTTCTAATTGCTTAATGTCATAATTAAGCGGAATATTGGGATCAACACGCAACACAAAATGTATGCGCGCTAAAACAGATTCCGAGAAGCGTGTTTCGAATGATATTTCGAGTGCATTGAAGGCTTGGTATAAAATATTCTGCATTGCTTGACGTACGTCGCTGTTAAAATTATCTCGCGGAACATACACTAAACAGGATACAAAACGACCATACACATCTTTTCGAACAAATAATTTTACAACGCGACGTTCTTGTAATTGTAAAATGCCCATGGAAAGATCATATAATTCTTCTACGCTTCCGTGAAATAAATCATCACGCGGTAAGGTTTCTAAAATGTTTAAGAGATCTTTTCCGGCATGTCCTTTAGGAGGTAAACCTGAGCGTTGAATAATATTTTCAACTTTATGTCGTAAGAATGGTATTTGATTAGGATGGCTGTTATACGCAACGGTGGTATACAAGCCAATAATACGTGTTTCGCCAATTACCTCGCCTTTCGTATTATATCGTTTAATTCCAATATAATCAGTATAGACTTGTCGATGGATCGTCGCCAATGTATTGGTTTTCGTTAAAATTAATATCTGTTTAGGCGATAAAACTAATTCTTTAATGATGGGTGCAATATCAGATAGCAACCGTATTTTTTTACTGTACGTTTCATCACGCAATACACCCAATCCGGATCCTGACACTAATTCCAAAGCTGGTTCGCCTTTGTGCTGAATTAATTTGTAATCACGGCAACCTAAAAACGTAAAATTATCATCTTTAATCCAGCGTAAAAAATCTATGGTTTCAGAAATTTCAGAAGATTCTACAACTTTGGGTGGGCGCGAAATTAATTCGTCTAATAAGGATTCCACTTTTTGGCGCATAGGCTGCCAATCTTGAACCGCAAGCGTAACGTCATTTAAAACGGTAAATAACCTTTCTTCTAATAAATTCAGTGCTTTTTGATCCGTTTGTCTGTCCACTTCAAAGTGAATAACGGCTTCGGATGCAGCGCCAGTTTCAGGTTGATGATTTCGACCATAAATTTCAGTGACATTATTTTTAGTGTCACGCTTTACCATAAAGCGACCGAAATGAATTAAATTGTGAATACTGTAGCCTTGTCGTGTCAATTCAATGCGAAGTGAATCCACCAAAAATGGCATGTCATCACAATTTAAATCGACCATCGTGTGTGTTGATTCCCAGGCACTTTCTTCGAGATGCGGATTATAAATATGTAATTTAGGTTGTTTGGGCTTTCTACCCTGCATGAAGTGCCAAAAATTCATGGCAGCGCCATATAAATCTTCGGGTGAATAGGCTTCGAGAATATCCAGTGATGCAGTCGCGTAATAATCTGAAATAAACTGACGAACTAATGTAGCAGCTTTGGTAGACAACTTTTTATCAACAAACTCGAGGATACGGCGGACAATTTGATCGCGATTTTGTGACTGGTGTTCTATCATAGCGCAAGTTCCTCACTGGATCAGACCGGCATTATATGACAAGACTTGCACTGAAGGCTATTGACCCGAGCTGGACTTCACTTTTGGAATCCGCTTTACAGCAAGTGGATCCCATTTATTTGGATTCATTATCCCGAGAAACGCATTGGCTTCCAGGACCAGATAAGATTTTCAATGCTTTTTCTATACCATTATGGAATATCAAACGCATTTTAGTGGGTGAGTCACCCTACCCTCGTGCTCAATCTGCAAATGGTTATGCGTTTTGGGATGGTGCCGCAGGAGAAATCTGGACTGACGAAAATAAGCTTAGTAAGACAGTTAATCGTGCGACATCCTTACGAAACATCATGAAGATGCTACTTAAAGCCGAAGGTGGAAAGCCCAAACACTGTGTTCAAACCCTTTCTGAGTTATTTCAAAATTTATTAAATCATGGTTTTTTATTGCTGAATGCGAGTTTAGTATTACATCCAACGCGGAAAGTCCAAGAAGATGCGAAACAATGGCGAAATTTTATTCAAGTCATCTTGAATGGTGTGTATGAAGTTAACCCAAATGTCGAGTTAGTTTTATTTGGCAAGATTGCACAACAAATTCTGCCATTGCTTAAATATCCTTTTAAAATTATTCAGGCAGAACATCCGTATAATTTAAGTTTTATTGAGAATCCGCTGGTGTTGGATTATTTTAGGCCGCTGCATATTCTGAAAGTTGGTCAAAGTTTAAATATCGATAAATTTCAGCAGCCATCGTATCAATCTCTTTAATTTTTTCGTGATATTCTGCTACTGTTGGCAATCGACCTAAAATGGACGTAATCGCGGATAATTCAGCAGAACATAAATAAACATTTGCATCTTTACCCATTCTGTTTGGAAAATTACGTGTCGAGGTTGATACGACAGTTGATCCATCTTTTACGCGCGCTTGATTTCCCATACATAAGGAACAACCCGGAACTTCAGTGCGTGCACCTGCTAAACCAAAAATGCTGTAATAGCCTTCTTCGGTTAATTGATGTGCGTCCATTTTTGTAGGCGGTACTATCCAAAGTCGTGTAGGAACTTGTTTGCCGTAATCTTTCAATAATTTGCCTGCGGCACGGTAATGACCAATATTGGTCATGCAACTTCCAATAAATACTTCGTGCACAATATCATTTTGAACTTCAGATAATGGTTTAATATTATCCGGATCATTTGGGCAGGCTAACAACGGCTCTTTGATTTCATCTAAATTAATTTCAATAATTTCTGCATATTCAGCGTCTTTGTCGGCTTCTAATAAAACCGGATTATCTAACCACTGTTGCATAGACTCTATTCGACGTTTTAATGTACGCGGATCTTGATAGCCTTGTTTGATCATCCAATTTAATAATGCAATATTGGATTTTAAATATTCTATGATAGGTTCTTTGTTTAATTTAACGGTACAGCCATTTGCGGATCGTTCCGCGGATGCATCCGCAAATTCAAATGCTTGTTCTATTTTGAGATCCGGCAAGCCTTCAATTTCTAAAATTCTACCTGAAAATACATTCTTTTTATTTTTACTTTCAACGGTTAATAAACCCTTTTGGATAGCAATGTACGGAATAGCATTCACTAAATCACGTAATGTAATTCCCGGTTGCATTTTGCCTTTGAATTTTACTAATACAGATTCTGGCATATCGAGTGGCATCACACCTAATGCGGCACCAAATGCGACTAATCCGGAACCACCCGGAAAACTAATTCCAATTGGGAATCGTGTATGCGAATCACCACCCGTTCCTACTTGATCGGGTAGTAGCATTCTGTTTAACCACGAATGAATAATTCCATCGCCGGGTTTTAAAACTACTCCGCCACGTGATGCGAAAAAGTCAGGTAATTCATGTTGTGTTTGAATATCAACGGGTTTTGGATACGCTGCCGTGTGACAAAAACTTTGCATCACTAAATCAGCGGAAAATCCTAAGCATGCTAATTCTTTTAATTCATCGCGCGTCATCGGGCCTGTTGTATCTTGTGATCCAACAGTGCTCATGCGCGGTTCGCAATACGTTCCCGGACGAATGCCAGTAACACCGCACGCTTGCCCCACCATTTTTTGTGCCAGTGTAAAACCCTTGCCTGAATCTATCGGCGGATGTGGTCTAACAAAGATATCAGTAATAGGTAATTTTAATTTTTCACGTGTTTTATCTGTTAATGTTCTGCCAATAATTAAGGGAATACGTCCGCCTGCACGAACTTCATCTAATAAAGTAATAGGCCTTAATTCAAATGTTTCAAGCAACTCATCTTTTTCATTGGTGATTTTATTTTGGTACGGATAAATATTTATTACATCGCCCGTATTCAATTTTGATACGTCAACTTCGATAGGCAATGCACCGGCATCTTCTGCCGTATTAAAAAATATGGGTGCTATTTTACTTCCCAGTATTACTCCGCCTTGTCGTTTATTGGGAATAAAGGGAATATCATGACCAATGTGCCATAACACAGAATTAATTGCAGATTTTCTGGATGAACCCGTACCAACAACATCACCCACATAAGCAATTGGAAAGCCCTTTTTCTTTAATTCTTCGATGGTTCTAATACCGTCAGGCATTTTATTGATCAACATGGCCTGTGCATGTAATGGAATATCAGGACGCGACCATGCCTCTTGCGCAGGCGATAAATCGTCCGTATTGGTTTCACCCGGAACTTTAAATACCGTTACCGTAATTTTTTCAGGGACTGTTGGTTTAGACGTAAACCATTCTGCGTTAGACCAGCTATCAATAATTTGTTTTGCAAAAGGATTTGTCTTAGATTTTTCCCAAACATCGTGAAACGCATCAAATATTAATAACGTATGGGAAAGTGCTTTAACCGCAAGCGGGGCTAGTTTTGTATTATCTAATAATTCTATGAGGGGATGAATATTATAACCACCTAACATGGTCCCTAATAATTCGACAGCTTTTTCAGGTGAAATCTGTGGTGATTTGACTTCACCTTTTGCAACTGCTGCTAAAAATCCGGCTTTAACATAGGCGGTTTGATCAACGCCGGGTGACACACGGTGGGAAATTAACTCCAGCAAATTTTTATCGTTTTTTTTAATTAATTCAGACAGCTCAGAGGGGGTTAAGGGTAATGGCGGAATATTGAGTTTTTGGCGATCAGCTTGCATGGATTTTACCTTTTGTTGTCTTGATTAATAACGGCGAAGATTTTATCACGAATTGTGGAAACTTCTCCAAAACCATCAATTTTTTTATAATTTCCGAGCTTTTGGTAGTACTCTATAAGAGGTTTCGTCTGTGCATGATAGACATCCAATCGATGACGAACGGTGCTTTCTTTATCATCTTCGCGCTGAATAAGAGTTTCACCTGTGTCATCATCTTCAAACGGTACTTTGGGTGGATGGTAATCTACATGATAAGTTCGACCTGACCCGGGATGAAACCAGCGGCCACTTAAACGGTGAACGATTTCTTCATCATCTACATTCACTTCGATCACATAATCGGGATTGACGTTGGCTTCACGTAATGCTTCGGCTTGAGGGATGGTTCGCGGAAAGCCGTCTAGTAAAAATCCATTTTTGCAATCAGGTTGAGAAATGCGCTCTTTAACTAAGCCAATCATGATGTCATCAGACACTAACTGACCTCTATCCATAATCGCTTTGGCTTTTATTCCTAGAGGAGTTTCAGCTTTAACAGCTGCTCTAAGCATGTCCCCCGTCGAAATTTGGGGAATACTGTACTTTTCACAAATAAACCTGGCTTGTGTCCCTTTACCCGCCCCGGGTGACCCCAGTAGAATGATGCGCATATGAATACCCTAGTTTTTGATGTAGAAACCATACCAGATATTGAAAGCGGAAAAAAGCTATACGACCTGACGGGTTCGGATGCTGAAATCGCTGAGAAAATGCGTGAAATCCGACGCGCTGAGACCAATGGGTCTGATTTTATGCGTCATCATCTTCACAAAATTATTGTCATCTCTGCCGTTTTAGACACAGGCAGCAAAATCAAAGTCTGGTCGTTGGGTGAAAAAAATTCATCTGAAAAAGATTTAATTCAGCGTTTTTTTGAAGGTATAGAAAAATATTCCCCTACGCTTATTTCATGGAACGGTGCAGGATTTGATTTGCCCGTTTTGCACTATCGTGCATTGGTCAACGGGGTAGTTGCCCCACGATATTGGGAAATTGGCGAAGCCGATTCTAATTTCAAATGGAATAATTATTTAAACCGTTACCATTATCGTCACATGGACATCATGGATATTTTGGCGGGATATCAAAGCAAAACCGCTGCACGCTTAGATGATATTGCGACAATATTAGGATTTCCCGGAAAAATGGGGATGGATGGGAGTAAAGTATTAGACGCTTATTTAAATGGCGAAATAGAATCCATTCGAAATTATTGCGAAACCGATGTATTGAATACTTATTTAGTCTATTTAAAATTTGAAATCATGCGCGGAAGAATATCCGAAGCAGATTATCAGCGCAAAGTTCAAACCCTTAAAACCTTTTTATCTTCCGCACAACAACCTCACTTTGATGAATTCCTCACTGCATGGCAATAGAACTTGAAATTACTAATTTGAGCCATGAAGGCCGTGGTGTCGGCCATTTAAATGGGAAGGCTGTTTTTGTTGACGGTGCACTGCCCGGCGAAGTGATTCGTGCTGAAATTACTAAAAAACATTCGCGATATAACAATGCAAAATTAATTGAAGTGATTAAACCTTCACCCGATAGAGTTTCTCCGAAATGCAGCCATTTTAGTATTTGTGGTGGCTGTCAGCTGCAACACATGTCTGCCGAAAAACAAATTTTGTTAAAACAAGAAAATTTATTAAATCAATTAACTCATATCGGCAAGGTTGAACCTAAAGAAATTCTTTCCCCTCTTACGGGAAAAATATGGGGATATCGAAGTAAAGCAAGACTCAGCGTTAAGTATGTCGAGAAAAAACAAAAATTAATGATTGGTTTTCATGAAAAAATGGGAAGATATATAGCCGATTTAGATCATTGTGATGTTTTAGATCCACGTGTAGGCATGCAGTTTGAGGCGCTTCGAGAGGTTATTTTATCTACATCCATTTATAAACATATTCCTCAAATTGAAGTCGCGTGTGATCCACAATCTGTCGCGTTAATTTTTAGACACATGGAACCGCTTTCAGAATCCGACAAAACTAAATTATTACAGTTTGGGTTAGATAATAATTTTAAGATTTATTTTCAGCCCAATAAACCCGAGCCCATGTCGGTCATGGAAGATTTGTCCTATCAATTTGATGGTATTAATCTTAAATTTCAACCCACTGATTTTACGCAAATTAATGCTGACATTAACCAACAAATGTTAAGTCTCGCTGTTCAACTATTAGATTTAAAATCAGATGACGCTGTTTTGGATTTGTTTTGTGGTTTGGGTAACTTTACTTTGCCCATTTCAAAATACTGTAAAACTGTTATAGGCGTTGAAGGCGATAAAAACATGGTGGAACGCGCTCGCCAAAATGCCAAATTAAATAATATTACTAACGCAGAATTCTATTATGCGAATTTATTCGAGCCGGATCTATCTATGCCATGGTTCCAAAAGAAATATTCTAAAATATTATTGGATCCGCCGCGCACAGGTGCGATTG
>JANRJR010000061.1:0-3984 GCA_033763845.1 Gammaproteobacteria bacterium
ATTGTGGCAGCGTTGGTTGAATTTATATCCTTGAAAATATTCTGAGATAATATTTATTTCGTCGACGTCGACGACATTCTTAATTTTAATGTTCGCTTTTCTGCTGGTTTTTCTCCGGTCATTGAAACAATATCATCTGAGCTTGAATGTGAAGATAATGACGAAGGAGTTCGAGAGGCACTTGATGGTGCGCTTTCTGCACTGGAGTTTGCGCGTCGTCGTGAAACAAAGCTTTCCTTTGGTGAGGGATTTTTGGTAACGCCGTATTTTTTGCAGTGTGTTTCAATACACTCAATGTAATATTCTTTGGTGCGTGTAGGTTCTTTTTTTAAGGGGCTTAAAAATGCTGAAGCGCGTATGTTTAGTGCATTGATTTCGATGGTTGCATCTTCAACTTCTTTTTCTTTGTCATCAAAATAAACAAAGGTACGGTTTTCGGTCCAGCGTGGATTCGTAAATAATGGACGTAAAATTAATCCTTTAAGACCAGGGCGTGGAATTTCTGAAAGGGAGCAAATGGTATCAACAACCCATTTTGCGTGGATCGCGCGTTCTTTTAAGTATTGGTAGGATCTTTCATCTTTGCCGAATTGTTGTTTTGCTAGGCTATATGCTGTGCCAGGTTCTGCTTGATTAGTGGCATTACCTTTCATTAGTTCCTTAATCGGTGCAAACTCTTTTTGCTCAAGTGCCAATGTTAATTTATCGAGATTTTTTTTAAGCTTAAAATCGATGTTAAATTCGGAGGTGTGGCACAGATCATAAAATTTTTTCAAGACGTCTGTAGGAAGATGCCATGCGTAGTCTGATGTTGAGATAATACCCAACAGTTCAATTTTCCTTTTTTTTAGGTGGGTTTCTAGGGATAGGCGAAGTCGCATTTCGTCGTCAGTAAATGACATATCTGTAGCGAGCAAAAGTCGAGTGATGTTGTATTGTAAGAGGGCTCCAATTTCTTCGTCGTTAATGTCGTTTTCATTTGTAAATACTAGTGTGTGATCGATGTCTGAAATTCCAATAATAAGAGGTTTTTTTTCAGATAGTTCAATGGAAGGGGTTTCTGATTCTGACCTGTTTCTTCTAAAAGAACTAAATAGATCACCTATGCTTCTGCTGAGTGACTGAGTGTTTTCTTCCACGAATTATCTCCGAATATCAAAATTAGTATTCTCGGTATGATAGCAGAAAACATTTAAGAAATGGCAAGAAATTACGTGAATTATCTCACATTTTCGACGCGTTGTTGAGGTTCTACATTCATCAACTGTTCTGAGCGGGGTGGTGTGACCACCGCAAAAAATGCTAAACCCGGACCTTTTTTAACGTGTTCATATTTGAAAATTTTCACGGGTAATTCGATAGCTGCTTTCGGTTCTGCTTTTTCTTCTGCTTTTATAATGGCTTTACCAATGAATGGACTTAAAAGCCATCGTATGCCAGCAAATACTGCAGTAGCTGCATAAGCTATCGCGCTGAATGCCAGTGATATCGTATGGGGGAGTAAATGAAAAATAACATCAATAGGGCCAGAGATTTTTGATCGGCGGAAATCATCTGCCAATCTAAGCATCGCGTTTACATACTGTTTTTCGCCAGCGGCTTTAAAAAAGCGTCGTGCAGACTGTGCGCCATAAGCAGCGGCACGTTTAACAGGATGAAGTGGATCGTGTTGATCGATTTGACGTTTAATTTTTTTATGTAAATCTGCATCATCAGATTTTGTAACGCCGAGATCCTTGAGTTGTGTAATATATTCTTCCCCAGTGGTAATAACTTTTTGTGCGCGTAATTCTTTTAAGATTTGATAGCTTGTATAGGCACCTAAAAGTTGTGTATTTAATTTAAAGTGGGGATTTGCTTCTCCAAACTCAACAAGACCGCTTAATTTAGTTCTTGCATCATCTTCGTTACGAAGACCTTTGGCGATAAGTTGTGCAACATCGCTGATTTGTATGTTAAAACTGTTGAATAAACATTCGGCCCATTCTTTTGCAAAGATTTCGCGTGTTGAAAGTTCTGCTTTTGAAGCAGGGAAGTTTTTTGCATGATGAAGATGCGTTAAGATCTCTTTTAAGTTTTCTTGATCTTTGGGTTTAAGCTGATAAAGACTTAATGCAATCAGAAGATGGGCAAAGTGGATATCAATGCCTTTATCTATACAATCGTTTGCGGCGGAGATAGCTTTTACATATTTCTTTCTGCGGAAATACTTTAGTGCCTGATCAAGATCGTTTTTGGTTTTATTGTGAAGAAGTTTTTTTGAAACGTCTTCTTGGAAGCCTAAAAATTGTTCTTCAGTAATACGATTAGCTTCAGAATAATTTTGTCGAGATATGTTTTCACGCTCACTGTCATTTTTTTTGAAGTAACACATGGCCATTATTTTATAAGCCAAATTTGTTTCTTGACCGGCATTAATGCTTTTTTGTGCAGTAGAAATAGCACGACGATAGTTTCCGAGCTGAAAATGTTGAAGTGCGTTTAAGATATGACTGTTAGCCGAAATTTGGGTTAAGCAGGTCGCGACTAGATTTTCGCGCTGTTTGAGCTCTTCTAGTTTATTTTCAGAGTCCTTAATACATGAAGCTATCTTATTTTGAAATAAGCCTTTTATTGTATCATCTGTTAATGCGCCAATTTCTCTAAGACATGTTTCTATGAGTTCTTCCGTTTCAGTATCTAAAAGTCGATGTGTCTTTAATGTTTTAATTCTGGATTGCAGGTTGGAAAGTGTTGGTATCTCTTGTCTTATTTCTTCCACGGGATTCCCCTTAAAATTATCTAATCAGAATTCAGCGACATCAAGCTCGCATTACCACCTGCAGCAGTAGTATTTATTGTGATAGTACGTTCGGTACATAAGCGCAATAAATAATGCGGTCCGCCGGCTTTCGGGCCTGTTCCGGATAATCCTTCGCCACCAAATGGCTGGGTGCCTACAACGGCACCAACCATGCTGCGATTCACATAAATATTGCCGGCTTTCATGCGGGCTTGAATGTAATGAACAGTTTCATCAATACGTGAATGAATTCCCATGGTTAATCCATAACCCGTATTGTTAATGCTCTCAATGACTTTATCTAATTCGTTGCCTTTAAATCGAACAATATGAAGAACGGGTCCGAAGACTTCGCGTGTTAATAAATTAATATTATCTATTTCGAAAGCAACAGGGCCCAAAAAGCTATCTTTTGCGTGATCAGCAGTTAGCGGAATTTGATAAATTAATTGTGCGCGTTTTTCATGCTTTAATTTTTCAATATGATCTTCTAATGTTTTCTTGGCGGATTCGTCAATTACAGGGCCAATGTCCGTTGATAATTCACGCGGATTACCAATTTTTAAGGTTTCCATCGCACCTTTGAGCATTTCAATGGTTTTATCTGCAATATCATCCTGCAAAAATAATACGCGTAATGCAGAGCAACGTTGTCCTGCGCTCATGAATGCAGAGGTGATCACGTCTGCTACTACTTGTTCAGGTAGTGCGGATGAATCGACAATCATGGCGTTTTGTCCGCCAGTTTCAGCAATAAACGGAACCAATTGTCCTGGGCGATTCGCTAACGTTTGATTAATTTGTTGAGCAGTTTCTGTGGAACCCGTAAAAATAACGCCTTTAATTCTGTTGTCTGGAATAATTTTATTGCCAATTAATTTTCCGGAAAGAGGGCAGAGTTGTAATACATCTTTTGGAATACCCGCTTCGTGTAATAACGAAACTGCCGCCATTGCGATATGAGTTGTTTGTCCTGCCGGTTTTGCAATCACGGGATTTCCTGTGACTAATGCTGCGGTGATCTGTCCCATAAAAATCGCGAGCGGAAAATTCCAAGGGCTAATACATACAACCGGTCCTCGACCGCGCAAAAATAATTGATTCGTTTCGCCGGTGGGTCCTGGCATATCTTGTGGTTTTAATAAATGTTCACGCGCTTGTTGTGCATAATATCGGCAAAAATCAATTGCTTCGCGAACTTC
>JANRJR010000062.1:0-3907 GCA_033763845.1 Gammaproteobacteria bacterium
AAAAATTAGCAATTTTAAATATGCTAGAGCACCTTATTGAATTTAATTTAATATCATTAATATTGACTATGTGGTTTATCAAAGTGATTATTGAAATACTAGGTTTACCGATCTCAATTAGGCTTTCAAAATTATTGAAGAGAAAAGAAAAATTAGATATCTATGATAAAAGAACTAATTTCAACATTTTCAGTCTTGATACTAAATATACTGAGATTGATAATGAATTTTTTAAAAACAAAATTAGTGAATAAAAAATGCGCGAATATTATATATCAACTGATAAATATTTATTAAATGTAGAAAGAATTCAAACACTATTATCAGACTGTTTTTGGTCTAAAAATATACCAATTAACTACGTTAAAAAATTCATAAAACATTCTTTATGTTTCGGTGCGTATAAAAAAGATGATGATTTGCTTATTGGATTTGGTCGTGTTATCACTGATTATACAACTTTTGCTTATGTATGCGATATTGTGATTGATTATAATTATCGTAAAAAAGGTATTGGTAAAAAATTAATATCTCATATTATGTCACATCCTGAATTACGTGGTTTAAAAACATGGTCACTTACAACCACTGAAGATGCTAAGCATATTTATGAAGGTCATGGATTTAAAATTGCTGAGAATCCTAATTCAAAAATGGAGATAAATGATTTAAATATTTATTCAAAGTAAAACTTTATGACTTAAATCTACTGATTTTTAAATTAAAAAACATCATTGTTTGATTTAAACAATGACTCGATCATATCTTTTGGAGAAGATTTAATTAACATGGCGGATTCAGAAACGAAGTGCAATCCCCCTTTGTTCACATGATTTGCTAAAAACCTCATACGGTGTTTTGTAACCAAGGCATTTGCGTGGCCGATCATTTATCTTTTTAGCTACACGCTGCAATTCATGATTTGTGATGTTATCAAACGGAATCTTCTTTGGGAAGTATTGTCTGACAAGACCATTTGTATTTTCATTCAATCCTCGTTCCCATGAATGATACGGCTTTGCAAAATAAATCTTTGCATTAAGCATGACAGCCATTATTTCATGTAACGAAAATTCTTTTCCATTGTCTAGCGTTACCGTGTGAACCAAATCCGCAATAGGCAGCATATGTTGATTAATGCTTTCAGTTACTTCTATCGTTGTTTTATTCTTAGATTTAGCAAGCACGGTAAAACGGCTCTTTCTCTCAACCATTGAGGCAATTACAGCGCCACCATCATGCGATCCAATAATAGTGTCGCCTTCCCAGTCACCGGTACGTTTGCGGCTCTCTACGATTGCTGGTCGCTGATCTATATCGACCCGATTCGGAATAACACCGCGTGTTGGCCGCGCTGAACCGTAACGTTTCTTTCGCTTCTTCTTACAACGCAAATGTGTATACAGAGTACCACCTGCATTCTTGTCTTCCAGAATGCGTTGATAAATCGTTTCATGACTGATTGTATCCATGCCTTCGAGCTCAAGGCGACCTGCAATTTGCTCTGGGCTCCACTGATCTTCTGTCAAATGCTTTTCTGCATATTGCCACGCTGCTTCACTTATCTTTCTAGCATTATTTGTTCCCCGAGCAACAAGTCGATCAACAGCTTTGTGCTGCGCTTGTCGCGGTCTCCACCCACGCTCACCATGATTACGATGAAGCTCCCTTGATAATGTGGAAGGTGATCTTCCTAGCTTAATTGCTATCTCTGCTTGATTAAAACCCTCGCGCAGAAGGTCATCTATCTGATATCTTTCATTCTCGGTCAAATGCTTGTAGCCCATTGGCAACCTCGATTCCAGTCAAAGTGGCCTGTAGTCTACATCATTTGGCCACTATTTAGTCATCGAATTGCACTTCGCATTTGAATCGGAGATTGCTAATGTTGCAAACGTTGCTTTTGGTTCAGAAATAAAACGCGGTGATGCGGCGTTTGATTCAAAAAATGCGGTCATCGGCACCATTTCTAAAGCCTATGGTGCTGACACACTGACAACGACTTATAAAATCGAAAAAACGCTTGCGGAAATTAAGAAAAGTCTACCGGCTGGTGTCAAGATGGATATGGAAGTGTTCCGCCAGGCTAATTTTATTGAAGCAGCTATTCATAATCTCAATATCGCTTTACTGCAAGGTGCGCTCATTGTTATTGCCGTATTATTTATTTTTTTAATGAATTGGCGTGCTTCTTTCATCACTTTTTTATCTATGCCAGCCTCTTTTGTGGGAGGCATTTTAGTGATGTATCTTTTAGGTATGGGCATCAACTCCATGACATTAGGAGGCTTAGCAATTGCCATTGGCGAAGTGGTTGATAATGGGATTATTGCTGTGGAAAACGTCGTGAGAAGATTGCGATTAAACCGAAACCTTGAAAAACCCGTCCCCTCCATTGAAATAGTTTTCGATGCGATTCAGGAAATTGTCAATTCTGTCGTGTACGCTACCATCATCATCAGTCTTGTCTTTGTCCCTATCTTCTTTCTCTCTGGGATTGCCGGACGTATTTTTAGTCCACTGGGTATTGCTTATATTGCTTCTGTCATGTGTTCTCTTGCGGTTGCCGTCACCATCGTGCCTGCACTTTGCTATTTTCTTTTGGTGAAAAACACTGAAAAGAAAGCGGATGAAGATGTTCGTCTTCATCCCATGAAGAGCACCGAGTTACTCCGAAGTACCTCTACTGCTATTGAAGAAAAAGAGCATGAAACACAATTTGTTGTTTGGTTAAAAAAACACTTTTTGCGAATATTGCATTGGGCTTTAAATCATTTTTGGGCGGTGATGGGTATCGCGGGTGGAGGGCTTTTAATTGCACTACTTCTCTTGCCATTTTTTGGGCGATCATTTTTGCCCGAATTTCATGAAGGAAATTTCATCATTGCTCTCAATACTCTGCCTGGTACTTCTTTAGACGAATCTATGCGTTTAGGAAGACACATACGCCATCATTTATTGGAATATCCGCAAGTCGTATCTATTTCACAGCGAGCTGGACGTAGCGAATTAGACGAAGATGCCATGCCACCTAATTTCAGTGAGTTTGATGTGCGCATGGATTTTACTAAAGACAAAAAATTATCCCCTGATGAAACGCTAAAACATATTCGTAAGGATTTATCACAAATCCCTGGCGCTGTATTTAATGTAGGACAATTTATTGCTCATCGAATGGATGAAGTCCTTTCTGGAGTACGAGCACAAGTTGCTATCAAAATTTTTGGCGATAATTTATCGACACTTAATCAACTTAGCCAATCAGTAACAGACCTTGTAAAAAAAATTCCTGGTGCAGTTGATATCAACAAAGAACAACAAATTAATGTTCCGCAAGTTACCATTAAAATAGATCGAGAAAAAGTAGCTCGCTATGGAATGAAAGTGGGAGATATAGCGGAAGATATCGAAATGTTTTTAAATGGCGAAGCCATTTCGAGTATTTTGGAAGAGAGACGAACCTTTGATTTAACCGTGCGTTTAACTGAACCAGATAGAAAAAATGTAACTGCAATTCAAAATATGCTGATCGATGCTCATGCCTTTGATTCGGATAGTACAACTAAAATTCCTTTACGCTCAGTAGCGAATGTTAGTGTCGATGATCAGCCTTATTCCATTGGACGCGAAAATGTTCAGAGACTTACAATAGTCTCTTTAAATGTTCAAGGACGCGATTTGGGTAGCGTCATCAAAGATATTCAAGAGAGCATTCAAAAAAATATAAAATTACAACCTGGTTATTATATTGAATACGGTGGACAATTCGTATCCCACCAATAATCCCACCTAAAATTGAATAATTTTTTTTGTTATTTTCTTTACGTTAATTAAATGTGGAGAAGATCAATGATTAAAAATAGTAAAAGTTCAAATAGAAACCTTAGCGAGGAAGAAAAAAAGAATT
>JANRJR010000063.1:0-5122 GCA_033763845.1 Gammaproteobacteria bacterium
GCGGCCCTACTTCAACCAACTTTACGTTCCGTGGTAATCTCATGGTTTTCCTATTGCCCTAAAAATCTATTCTACGATTGTGAGAACAGCAATGACAACAGCAAAAGAAGTCCGAACAAGATTTGCGCCAAGCCCAACCGGGTATTTACATGTCGGCAGCGCACGAACAGCGTTATATTCTTATTTGTATGCGCGTAAACATAAGGGCATATTTATTTTACGCATCGAAGATACGGATTTAGAACGTTCTACACAAGAATCCGTTCAGGCGATTTTAGATGGCATGGAATGGTTAGGGTTAAATTACGACGAAGGTCCGTTTTATCAAACACATCGATTTGATCGCTACAAAGCAGTCGCACAAGAATTATTAGCACAGAAAAAAGCCTACAAATGTTATTGCAGCAAAGAACGCCTAGAAGAATTACGCAATCAACAAATGGCAAACAAAGCAAAACCGAGATATGACGGATTGTGTCGTAAATTCATGAATTTATCTGAAAAGTCCCCTGCAGAAAATACGCCCTTTGTTATTCGTTTTTTAAATCCTGATGACGGCGAGGTGATTTTTGATGATGCCGTTCATGGAAAAACCGTTTTTCGAAATAACGAACTAGATGATTTAATTATTATTCGTAGTGATGGTTCGCCCACCTATAATTTCACTGTTGTGGTGGATGACTGGGAAATGAAAATTACACATGTCATTCGTGGCGATGACCATTTAAACAATACTCCACGCCAAATTAATATTTTAAAAGCCTTGGGCGCAGACATTCCTGTCTACGCACATATTCCTATGATATTAGGTAGCGATGGGAAAAAATTATCTAAACGAGACGGCACAACCGTAAGCGTCATGCAATATAAAGAAGAAGGTTATTTACCGCATGCATTATTAAATTACTTGGTCAGACTAGGGTGGTCACACGGTGATCAAGAAATATTTACCTTACAAGAAATGGAAAGTTTGTTTAATTTGGATCATATTAATAAAGCCGCAGCGTCTTTTAATACCTCAAAATTAATTTGGCTCAATCAGCATTTCATCAAAACCGATGCGCTATCGGATACAGCAAGAGAATTCGGCTGGCATTTAAGTAAACTGGGTATCGACCTTTCTACAGGGCCGTTATTAACAGATATTATCGATATCCAAAAAGAGCGCGCAAAAACCTTAAAAGAAATGGCAGAGCGTAGCGTATTTTTCTATCGCGATATCCAACCACCGGAAGCCTTAATTCAAAAACATATTACTGAAAATATTAAACCTGCTATTAAAGATTTACATGGCGAACTAGAAAAATTAGATGATTTTTCAGATGAACCCATTCACGCTATCTTAAACAGTATCGCTGAAAAACATGGCTTAAAGTTAGGCGATTTAGCACAACCTGTCAGAGTGATTTTAACAGGCGGAACGGTGTCACCACCGTTGCAGTCGACGATACGGGTGTTAGGAAAAATTCCTGTTATTCAGAAATTATCCAAATTTGTTTAATCCGGATTCCTGGCCATTAACGATGGGCTATTTCTCATTTCTGTTTGTATAGCCTGAGAAATCAAATTTCTAACGTCTCGGTATGCGTTAAATCGACGGCGATATATACCCAACGTTGCTACCAACCCCGCATGGACCTTTTGATGCAATTTTTTTGCAGGTTCTCTGAATTCGGACGATGGCCATTTTTCCGCGACGCTCAACTGAAAAGGCGAAAGCCGCTTCCCTTCAGTAACTTGGTTTAAATACATGACGGCATCTCGCAAGCTTCTTCCATTGTCCGACTTTAAATAAGGATTTACACCATGCTCTAGGAAAAAAGAAATCCAATAGATAAAATGAGGAACTCTCTCCAGTATACGATCAATTAGATGTGATCCGCCGATTAAGCTATTACAGCATTCATTTAGCCTAGCTTTATCTTCTTCAGTAACATTCTCTTTCACACTTAAAAAAGAAGCATATTGTTTATATGGCACCCTGAAAAATTCCAAAAAAGTTTTATGAGAAAAACTTCTCCCAAATTCTAAAACAAGACCTGTTAATTCTGGATTCACCACCATTTGACAATGTTGCGCAAGTAATCTTCTCGCATCTGAGGAAAGTCGTTGACCACAAACCCATCGAAAACGAAACGCACCCAACGCGGTTACGACTCCGGCATCGATTTTTTTAGCCAATTCATGTACCGCAGTATCGAGCTCTTTAAACCCCGGCAAGTGACCAAACGCTTCTTCATTCTGTTGTAGTTTTTTCTTTAGTTCCGCCACAACCGCGCGTAGATTTTCTCCATTACGTCCTTTTATCTGGAAATGATTCACTTCATAGCGCAGGAATAAAGAAAAAACGTTAATATAACGCAGCATATCTTCTAAAAATTGTGGGTTGTAACGAGTCCTGCCCTGAGCGTTTCTTTTTTCAGATGGGTGGTTTAATATAAATGTAAGGAAATGTACTTCATAGAATTTATTTAGGAAACCTCGATTTTCTTTGATAACGTCTAATGCTTGCTCCAAAAAAATACTATAGTCATCCACATCAATATTCAAAAAGCCGAGAAAAATCTCATGAGAAAAATCCTTTCCAAATTCAGAGATGAGAAAGGTGAAAACGGTAAGATCCATACTTGTTGGATGCGCATCTGATATTACCTTCTCGCACATCTGACTAAATAGGATATAGCCTTCCTTAAACTTCGTAATTCTCTCCTGCCCCTGCCCCCCTATATGATCCGGTGCCGTGAGAAAAAGTTTCGGTCCACACCAATTAAGAAAATACCGCAGACAATATCCTTCTGGATTTTTAAGGGAATCATATAAGCCCTCAAGATCATAACCACCATCCAACAGGTAACGACAACCCACCGACCCGGGTCCGTATAATGCTAAAGGTTCGCTGGCCGAAGATAGCCAAATGAGTTTTTGGAGTAAGAGTTCAAAAATAATTTTTTCATCTTTTTTTCTGTACTTTTTGAATATATCGCATTCTATAGTTGCTCTCGATGCAACAACCAAGTCAGACCATTCTCCGGGATTTAAATCAGTCACAGACGTAATTTTTTCGAGCGCTGTATTAAAGCCGTTGATATCTACCCGATTAATGGCATCTTTGAGAGCAGCTAGATTTACGTGGGGGACCTCTTCCATATTTATTAAACCTCATCATCAAAAAGTTGAATCCCCGCATTATACGCGCCAAACCTTAAGATAACCTTAAATCCCAAAGTTTTAATTGACATTCACCCACCTTATGCGATTAGAATACAGCCCCTTTTTCAAGGGGCTATAGCTCAGCTGGGAGAGCGCTTGCATGGCATGCAAGAGGTCGGCGGTTCGATCCCGCCTAGCTCCACCATCTAGTAGATGGTAGGGACGAGGCCATGCCTCGTCCACCCCGAAAAGGTATACGGAGTTTGTTTAGTCCCCATCGTCTAGAGGCCTAGGACACTGCCCTTTCACGGCAATAACAGGGGTTCGAATCCCCTTGGGGACGCCATTATAGGGATACCTTATATATGTCGTCTCTCTTGCACTCGAGCATTTTGGCATTCATCGAAGGTCTGGGTTTAATTTTTTCTCCGTGCATTCTTCCCGTATTACCCCTCATTTTAGCGACCTCTATCACTGGCAGTCGTCGTCAACCTTTTTTAATTATTCTGGGATTCATCATAAGCTTTACGCTATTTGCGTTACTCTCTCGTCACATTATTGATATCTTGGGCATTCCTCAAGAAGGCATTCACTCTACCGCCTATATTTTGTTGCTAGTGTTTGGATTGATTTTACTTGTTCCCTTTTTAGAAAATCTTTTTGCAAAAATTACACAGCCGTTTTCGAATCGTGCCGAACAACTCACTCACCACAAAAATAAAGATACAGTCTTAGGCGGATTATTAATTGGTATATTAGTTGGTATCATCTGGATTCCCTGTGCAGGCCCCATTTTAGCTGCTGCGTTAATTCAAATTATTACCGCGCAAACTAATCTGGAATCTATTATAGTACTAACGGCTTTTAGTATTGGCAGTGGAATTCCTCTTTTGCTTATTGCGCTATTTGGACAACAAATGATTGAACGTTTGAAATTTTTTGCACGCCACGTAGTTTTTATTCGCCGCATCATGGGAATTATTATTATTGCATTCGCGTTATTTGGATTAACCGGATTTAATTTTGCGGCATGGCTTGTAACTCCCGCGCAAGCTGAACAAGCCCAAACACAAGAGCAAAATCCATATTTAGCCGCGCCTGAAATAGACGGTATTACCAAATGGTTTAACAGCGCCCCCTTAACCAATAAAAAATTACGCGGAAAAGTGGTTATCGTCGATTTTTGGACATACTCATGTGTAAACTGCATTCGTGCGATGCCTTTTCTTGAATCGATGTATAAAAAATATAAATCCCAAGGTTTAGTTGTGGTTGGAATCCATTCACCTGAATTTCCGTTTGAACGCGATCCCAAAAATGTCGCTGATGCCATCAAACGATTTAAAATTACATTTCCAGTAGGACAAGATAATAATTATGTCACGTGGAAAAACTTCGACAATAAATATTGGCCAGCCGATTATATTATTGATCGCGAAGGAAAATTACGATTTTCGCATTTTGGTGAAGGCAATGATGCGCAAATAGAAGCAGAAATTCGTGCTTTATTAAAAATTCCCGGTACATTTTCGCCAACGGCTGAAAGTAATGTCGGCAAATTAAAACAAACGCCGGAAACGTATTTAGGTTATACGCGCACCAAAAATTTCGCGAGTCGTGAAAGTATTACGAATGACAAATCAATTAATTATAATTTTGCGGGCGAACTTGAACGAGATCATTGGGCCCTTCAAGGCAAATGGATTGTTTCAAGCGATCATATTACGTCTGATCAAGCCAATGCAAAATTAATGTTATATTTTACGGCACAAAAAGTGTACTTAGTGTTAGGCAGTGCAACAAATAAACCTATAACATTATCGATTAAATTAAATGGCACTCCGATGAATACAGTAATTGTCCAAAAACATAAATTATATGAATTATTAAACCAATCTCAACGTCAAAATGGCATTTTAGAAATCAACGCAAGTGCACCAGGTTTAGAAGCATATGCGTTTACGTTTGGATA
>JANRJR010000064.1:0-30797 GCA_033763845.1 Gammaproteobacteria bacterium
AATCGCCAAAACAAATTCATTTAGCCTTTCTTCATAGGTCTCATTTGACATAACTTACCTCCACTTTAACTAATTAAATTATAGCGTTTTTGTTGATACGTTACTTCAGCCCCTGGTTTAAGAATTAATTCAGCCATTTCGCCTCTGCCGTTCATTGAAATCGACTATGGCAAAAATTGAAATGCACTTTGACAAATGAAAATAACGTCAAGCCGCCTGATTTTTATTAAGAATTAATGCTAAATTGATGCCGAAATGGTGCAACCAGGCAGATCTAAGGATTTGCGTAACAGATTGTTAAGCGTATCTTGGTAGGCTTATGCTAATTTAGAGGCTCTCTATGTCCAGCGAAAACATTGAAATGCTTGTCCAGTTAGCGACATTAGGACAAATCCGCGCGCTTAAAGAGTTATTGTGCGCTCATCGCGATATCAATGTAAATCTCAAAAACGAAGATGGTAATCTTGCTGTAGTTGAGGCCGCTAGACGTAATAATCCCGAAATGGTCAGATTATTAGTACAGTACGGTGCGGATCTCAGTGCTAAAGATGCGATGGGGCGTGAAGTTAAAGGTTGGGCAAAAAAATACAATAACGAGGAAATATTGTCGTTATTTAATCAAAAAAGTTTTGAAAATGATCAGATGGAAACAAAAATCGATAAAAATAAAGTTAATAATGGAAAATCCTCTCCGCCAATCGTTTCGTGTAAATAATTTTTAGGAAACTACTTTTATTTAAACCTTAGGTGTCATTGAGACAGATGGTTTTTCGCAATGTGCATCGACTTTTAAAATTTATTGTAGATCATGAGGTACTACTTGAATAGAAAGACGGTTTAGGTCTTACCGATTACGAGGTTCGCTAAAAAAAATACGACAATAGAGAGATGATTCACTTTATTGAAAAAACCATAGCTTCTTCAGAGGCTTTTTCTGAAAATGTAACCTCTAAAAAAGCTAATACCCCATATTTTTACGGCATTTTTTGAAAAATTTACCCACATGTGGTATCATTAAGTAGTGATTCTTTTTCTGCGTTTGATTTTTATGGAGTGTGTTATGTCTCATGAAAAAAATCCCAATATACCGATAACTACGCTGCTTGACGTTGTTATGTCTGGCCAAATTGATACCCTTAAGAAGGTCTTGGCTGAGTGTGCACAAAGAAAGCTTAAAATCGACCTTAATGAGCAAGACGACTTCGGAAACTTTCTTACGATTCTAGCCGCACAGCTAAACAATTTATCGCTTTTAAGGCTTCTAGTAGACCATGGTGCGGCTTCTAGTCTTAGCCTGGATTTTAAAGATGGCCGCGGTCGAACCGTTATGGGTTGGGCTAAGAAGCATAATAATGTTGATATGATAGCCTATATTGAAAAAGTGCTGGCTGATTTACCATCGGATAAGTTTGAAAACGCTGTTTTTCCTAAACCCTTGTCCGCTGAATTATTGGCAAAAAGCCCTGTGGTGAAATCTCCGATAAAAGGCCATTAATCCAGTAGATTTTCCAATCTGCACATCATTTGCCTCTTGGGCTCATTTTTTGCTGTTCCGCTATTTCCTTATATTCACTTGGGTCACACGCGAAGAGTTCTAAAAATAGCTGTTCTCCTCGTTCCCCATGTATGAGGATAGCATCCATCACTGCTTTCAATAGATGAGGGTTTTCCATTTTCACTTTTTCTATAAAGTCTTTGATCACCCTTTTTTCAAAAGGACTCGAAATTTCAATTAACAGATTATGCGCTTTAGAGTCATCGTAAGGGTCATCGCTGTGGTTGGTTAATGGGCCGGCATGTTTTTGTACCGCATTAGCAAAACAATTATAATCACAGAGAGCGTCTCCTACCTGTACTGAAGGTAATTGTTTTAAATCTTTTTCCGTTTCTCTTAATGCTGCTGCAAGCGCGTTATCATTTGCTGCCCATGACATATTTATTGCCGTTGCAACGCATCTAGTGATTCTATACGCCTCTTTGTTTTCCAGGGTTGCTAAATATACGACTTGAGGATTTTTACTTTGGGGGTAAAGAATTTTTTTGGCTGTTAATCCTATTTTTTCTAGTGCGACTACAAAGTCTTTAGAATAAATTGAATTTTTTTGAGTTTTTTCGGTTTTCGTATCATTTTCCTTATGATCCAATGCATGTGTTTTGCAGTATTGTATGTGAACATCTCCTAGGATATGAGAAAATTGGCTTCCCGGTGAAGTATAAACGGCTGTGTACACTATTTTATTATGTGCCGAAACATATTCATTGAGTTTGTCATAATAACTAGCATTGAGCGCATCACTTTGTTCACCTCTTCCAAACGTTTCACTGTATAAAAGCTCAAAATCAAAAATTTTTGTATTACTATCCATTTGTAGATGTCGCCTATTTCGATTTTCAACGCAAATGATGGCATGAGTTTTTATCATGTCTGCGTTGCTCCCACGCGCTTCTAAAAACTGCAAATATGCTTTTTCATCTGGGCTAAGACTCGGTTTTAGATAAAAATCTTCGATTCTTACATCTTCTTCATTGCGTAATTCGGGATTGTCTCTGATAAATTTATTAAATTCTCTAAAATAATATTCCTTTAGGTATTTATATGTAGGATTTTCATAACCACTTTTTTCATCATCCCATCTCGGGATCAGTAAGACTGAAATAACTATTTCTGGTGCTTGGCGAGCTGCTTTTACTGCCTCAGTCGTTAATTTAGTTTTTATGAGAGCAATATTCGGTATTTCACCCATAGCAGCATTTAGCGATTTCCGGACATCCTGCTCCGCACCATACAAAGTGATTGTTACCCTATCTCGTGGCTCTTCCATGGGAAGCTCCTTAATAACTTATCCTCAAGTCCTCTTCATAATATAGTACATTTTTGGAAGACTAGTGAAAAAAGACCGGTAAAAGATCGGTGATTTGGTGAGATCGGCGCTTAATGCCGGAGAATAAAAAGGTGCTATTAAGAAATAAAGTGGCTTATTCAGTTGAGGGCTCTTTTTTTTGATTCTTTTGGCTCCACTTTTTAGAGCAGTCCTCGCTACAAAAATGGCCCTTGTGATCATCGATGGTAATTACTTTTGACCATAGAACCCATGAAAAACAGTTGCCACACGAATAATGCGGGCCTGGGTCGTTTAGCTTATTTGTCATTCCTTACTCCTGCTTGCACGAAAACGTGCAAATAAAATATTAAGTCCTTGAGCAGCAGTTTTTAAGCAAATTTCTCTTTAAATGATAACTTGAAGGGTTTCACTGTATGGTGTTTTTTTCTTGAATGCCAAAGATCCCAATCGCGTTGTAAGTTCATCCAAAATTCCGGCTCCATTTTTAAAGCTTCAGCAATTGAAAGTGCTGAGTCCGCCGATACACCACGATGTTTACGTACAATTTCGTTTAGACGAGAGTATGTCCAGCCCAAATGTTCAGCAAACATTTTCTGGTTTATTCCGCTTGGCTCCAAAAACTCTTTTAGGAGCATTTCGCCAGGATGCGTTGGTTCTCTGTTTGTAGGAATCATATTTCCCCCTTAATGATAATCAACGATATCTACTAACCAGGCATCCCCATTTTTCCATTGAAAGATGACGCGCCACTGCTTATTAATTCGTATGCTCCAAAAGTTAACTAGATCGCCTTTCAGTTTTTCTAAGTGGTTGCCTGGAGGCACTCTTAGCGTTTCTGCGGTCGTAATAGCATTGAGCTGGTCGAGCAAACGATGCGCTTTGTGGTGTAGATCCTTAGGCAAAGCTCTAGAATGACGGCTACGTGTGCCATGATAGATATCTTCAGCAACTTTACTTCTAAAGCTCTTAATCATGATATATCGTATATCGATATACGATATTTGTCAAGTCGATTCACTCAAAAATGCCTTGTATTTTTGAAGTTGTGCTAACGTGGTAATGCCAGTAATTCTACTGACTTCCTCGAAGGTGTGACCTTCTTTGAGCATATTAAAGATCGCGGTTTGCCTTAAAATGTCAGGCCCATTTTGTTTCTTGTGAATACCGCATTTTTTTAGCTTCTGCGAAATGCTGTGATAGACAATTTTTCTATTTATAGGGGTTAGCTTTCCAGTTAAAAAATAGTGGGGTGTAACTTGGCTCCCTAAAAGTTTTTTGCGCACTTCCACCCAAGCTAAGCACGCTTTTTTGCATATTTTTGAGTTTATATTGATCTTTCTTTTCCGGTCACCTCCACCCTTCTCTATTGTTATGCACCAGCGTTCAGTATCAATGGAATCAATGGTGAGATTAACAATTTCATATGCATATAATCCGGTAGAAAGAATAAGTACCGCTATACAATGATTACGTATGGGCAAGAAATTCTCTGATTGGATTTCTGAGTTTAGTTTTGCTTGCTGAGCGTTGGTTAAGATTTCTAATTTTACCTCTTCATTTGGCACTTGTGTGTCGATGCGCCTTGGCTGAATCCCCATCTTTTTGTAAGCCACAACCGGATTAGTATTTTCCGGTACAAATCTTTCCTTAACAGCCCAAGAGAAAAAAATATCTAGCGCCGCTACTCTTTGATTAATAGAGGATGTGGAATAACTTCCCTTATTAGGTTTAATTTGAACAAACCGACTGAATGATTCATAAGAAAAATCACTTAATGCCGAAATATTAAATCCAGTCATATAAGCAAATAGGTTTTTAACAATAACCAGATATTGCTCCACAGTCTTCTTAGATAGCCTGGTTGAATCAGCAGTAAACCATCCTTGAAAGTCGTCGTACAATTTTGAATGGTTCATTTACATAGCTCCGCTTAAATTATTTATAGGACGAAATATTATATTATGTCCTATAAATAAAAACCACAGACACAAAACCCTCAATCAAAACTCAGAGTTTAATATCGCAAAAAGCTCAAAACCTTTAAGCTAATTAAGGTGGTGTAGCATTTCTCCCCTGCACTATCAATAAAAACGGATGAAATAGGCGTTTTCGATTCTTTTACGGTGAGATATAATCGTACTAATATTAATCAAAGGAGGATAATTAAGATGCCTCAGAATGAAATCATTGATCTCAGCAGCAGCGGAAAACGTCTTTTTTATATTAGACGCTTATTAAAGCTTACTCGAGCAGAATTTTCTCAAAAATGTGGCTTGAATGAAAACACGATTAGCTTTTGGGAAACAGACAGAAATGGCGGTATAACGCTCCCTAATGCAGAAAAAATTGTTAAAGCTATTGCCCCACATATAGAATGCTCAGCAGATTGGCTTCTGATAGGCGGGGGCGAAATACCCACTCATTCCTCGTTAACATTTATTGAACTGCCTAAAAATTAACCAATTTAGTTTAATAGCTAACTGCCTAGCTGAATCTGGTTTATTCACTAGATTATCCACAGAACCTGTGGATAATTTGTTGGTGTCGCGAAATGGAAATAATTTTCATCATCCTATAAAGTTGCCGCTCTCTTATTGCGGAAAGGAATATCGAATGGATACCAAAAAAGAGTTAGCCAAGCGCATGAGCAACATGGAAAAAACTGCGAGCGAAATGAAAGCCGACTTTTTAAGTCTTGGAGCCATTTTGGATAGATATGCTGAATTTCTAAAAGAAGAACCCATCTCCCCTTCTGATGGTGAAAAATGTGCGCCACAAACACAATCAGCTGATTTTTCAGTTAAAACATTACGAAAATAAAAATTAAATGTTTGCTCATTTTTTGACGCCCCATTTTTAACGCATCAAATATTCCTCTGAGGTAATACCCATTTCTTTGAGTTTTTCCTGCCTGTATTCTACGGGTGTTAAGCCAGTAGGTTTACCCTTAGCATCAAAAAAATACAAAACTAAATTTAACCACGAAATAAACGCTCTTTCGCCATTGCTGAAGGTTGATAAATTGTTATTTTTCGTTTCCTACTAATACTACGGAAAAATTGCATCACAGAGAAACCAAAAGGTCTTTTGTCGTTTTTTGTTGCGTGCTTAGCTGCACTTAATCTTTGACGATTTATTTTTTCCTCTTCTGTGATAGGAATTTCAGTTGAGAGCAGCTTGAGTGATTTAACAATGGTGTAAGCAGAATTTAACCTTTTTAAATCTCTTTTCGCTGAATGCTCGTACCACAGCTTAGCCGCGTACGTGAATTCTTTGTCTTTCTTCATGCGCGTATAAGTCGTAAACAGCGTTTTTTCATCTTTCATTTTATTTTGAAGTTCTGACTTTTTTTGATGGTAGATTTCATCAATCATTTTTTCAGAATCGTTTGCAAGAGCTTCCCCACTCTCTTCAAATTTAAGGTAGCTAGATAAAAGCGCTCTATCAGATTGGTCAGTATCTTCCAGAAGTATCACTAACGCATCATCAGGCCCCAAACGTTTTTTAGCTTTTTTAACCGCAATGTGCTCTTTGATTTTCTCTATAGCCCAATAAATTCCATAGGCCATTCCTCCTGCAATCAATACAGCGGGTACTGCTAATAAGTAAAACATATTGTCATCTCCTTTTTGAATTAGGTTTTCACTATTAATTAAAAAATAAAATACTGCATAAATTAATTTTCACTGCTCATGGTGTTACACCGTTTTTACTTAGAAAATCTAATGCTGCAAGATTCGTGCTCTTCTTGTTTTTCTTTTGGTTTAAGGTCTGAAAACAATTTTTTACCGTCAAAACAAATACGTTCACGAAGGAGGTCATATTGTGAGTGCAGCAACTCCATCTTTAATTTATTGACTATCAGCCCTCTAATCTTTTCTGAGTTATCAGAAGATTTAACAATTGAGAATTGTGGATTTAACACCTCCCCTTTGGGAAGGACTGATTCAACGCCTTTTTGGTCACATAAAACGACGTACACATTTAACATCGCAAGCAGCGCTTTTAGCATTTCAGTTGCTACAGCTTCCGCATTATCAGTAACTTCATATTGACTTGTCTTTGCGCTTCCATCCTTAAAGAAATCGATGTAGTGGCCTGATGAATCTTTCAATCGCATACATTCCGCTTTCTTTTCAATAGGGCCGCCTACGTTTTCCATAGTTAATGATTCAGTTTTATGCTCGATTGTATTAAACCCATGGGGAGAGGTCTTTTTAAGAACCTCCCCAGAATCCGCTTGGAGGCAATCGAATACGTTAATAGGCGTCACTGATTTTTGTTTTATGTCGCTTGATGATTTGGGCTGAGGACGTTTAATTTCAGAAGCGTTTTGTTTCTCCACAAATTTACCGTCTTCAAAAAAAGCGTATGTGTTTCCTGGAATAGTATATTGAGATTTTGGAGGTTCAACAGTAGATTCAACGGGTACAAAGCGATCTACAACTACCGTCGCGCCATTTGAAAAGGTATGCAAGTGAGAGCCGTCATATTTCTTTTTCTTAAGATGCGTCCCCTGAGACCTGTACTCTCTATTTTTTTGTTCGAGTGTTGGCATTTCTTTCAGTTGATTGGATGGCTCATTTGGCTTAAAAAACGCTGTTTGATTAGGGTTAGCAAAAGTCACTTTCTTTTTCTTCTTTGGCGGGGATTTTCCTGCTATCAGGTCATTAATATAGGTAGGCTCCAGGACATCAAGGAGGGTCATAAGTTTTTCCATGACGTCGATGTCATCGGTAATGTCCAATTCCATCTTAAGAGCAGCTTTAACGATATTTATCATCTCTTCATTTAGAATTGGAGTCGAGATGTCCTTGTATCCAACCAGCTGAGTAACAGCGGCACTGAGCATCTTATAATTATTTTCTGCAATGACACTTCGCGCATAGCTCTCGCCTCGCGCAATATCAACTCTTCTCGTATCTCCAATTGGCGTACTTTCTGCGGTTACTTCTTCACCATAATCTGCGGGATCTACGAATAGCGCTTCTATCTCTTCTTTTGTGAAGTGCATTACCCATTCTGCGAAAGACCTATGTCCTTCATCTTCTGGATTCAAGTAGCGAACCTTATTAGTTTTTACCTCTTTAGCCTCTAAAACAGGTTCTTGAGTTTCTACTAACAAATTGAAATGAGAACTTCTTTGCGTCAAAAGCATGTGAACAATCGTGCTGGTGTTTTCGGAAACAAATGAATCAATAACCTTAATGTTGTTTGGCGATTCTTTTTTCCAAACATAAACGGTCATATTTTTCTTCTTGGCATACAGCAATGCACTTTTGTACCCTAACCATAGTTTTTCACGGTAAGCGTTTACGTAGGCTTTATAAATCATCTCACGCGTACAATATTTTTCAAGAACCTTCCGTATTTCTTCGCGAACCTCTTCCGAAATATTGGGTTCTTGGTACATGTTATAGATAGAATCAAAAAGTGCAGGACGTTTCAACGCTTTGATTACAAACGATTCGTATATCTCTTCCCATAATTGCGCGCGCGCACTTTCGTCAGAAGAAAGTGATAACAAGGTATCCGCTACCTCAGATCTTTCTTTCCCTAAGGAAATAAAGCCACAATCCCCTTTTCCTTCTACTTCTTCTTCTGTGAAATAAATAGGTGCATGCGTCTTGGGGATTGTTCCTCTCAGTAAATTTAACTCTCTGTTTTCATTAGCATGAACTTTTTCACCACTCATCTTTCTCTCCTTTTAATTAGTAGTACTACTACTTTAAGTATAGTGCCGATATGGCACTTTCCACTTCATTTTCCTCTGTTTTTTAGCTTCATAAATTAACCAAACGGCGGCATAACAGCTTTACAGCGCATTTACGGGTTGTTCCAATAAATGGACGTCTATTTCCGGCAAAAGCTCCATGGCTTCAAAAAATGCGACGCCCGAGTCGCCTTTTTTTCCGTTTGCGATATCAATCCACGGCTGTGACCACGTCATCAAAACAGGATGTCTCTCAAGTGCCCTTTGGAGCTGTGTTTTTTCTTCTTCGGTAGCGTATTTGTAAGTAAATATAAATTTCTGCATTTCAGCGCACAGATCATCCTCTTTTTTATATAAATTGCTTATCTTGTCTTCTAAGTCATTTGCGAGAGCGGATAATTTTTCCGTGTAGGGTTTCGCAAGCGCCAATGTTGTCGGGTGGTTTAAATCACAGCCGCAAACTTCCCATATTTTTCTTATCGTCTCTCGCATCGGAACTAAAAGATTTAGATTTACAAAATCACGGAAAGGTTTAAATTTCTTCAAAATTTGGCAAAATTCAAAAAAATATTTCAATCTTTCGCCATAACTCTCCAAGCTTATTTCGGGAAGAGCCTCATTAATGGGATCGTATTTTTCTGAATAGCTCACAACAATGTTTCTTATAGGTTCTGAAATTTCAGCATACTTTTTCATCGCAACATGAAAGTTATCGTAAGTCTTCGCTCGTAGTTCTCGCTTTAAACCGTCAATCTGAAGCTCTATTTCCGCATTAAAAAAAGTACCGCGCGGTTTTTTAAGATCGTCACTGCCCTTTTCTTTTTCTACTGAAGCTGCTCGTTTTACTGATTTATCATCCATCTTATGTTCTCCTAAATAGTATAAAATTTTAAAAAATTATTAATGAACCTGACGTGTTAAAAATTCTTGTTCATTCGCGATTACTTTTAGCGAGTGTCGAAACGCATCTTCTCGACTCACTTCTTTTCCTTCCGCTATTGCTATCCACATGTACGTCCAAGACAGCAATTGAGTGGTTTTTATAAGCTCTAATAAAAATTGTTGCTTGGTCTCTGGCGAGGCCGATTGATAAATTAAAGTAAATCCTTCCATTTCATCGTAAACATGGTGGTACAAGCTTCTTAGCTTTGCTTTCGATTCGTCTAGACTCCTCAAATTCTTACTGATTACAGATGTGGCAGGATTGGCTATTTCCCATGTGCTCTGATCCTGCAAGTCGCACCCATACACCAGGAGGATTTGTGTATGGGCATTCGACAAGAACGGCAGGAGACATTCATTTATGAACTCGCAATATCGTTCGCTTCTTTCAAAAATACGGGTCAGCTCGAAGAGGTATCGGATTTTGTCGACAAAATTTTCAAGGCTAGTTGAAGCAGAAGGCTCACCAAGAGGTTCCGATATTTTTTTGTTATACGTACCCATAAGAAGTTTAAATTCACGGCGCTCGCATGTAAGTGCATAATTAACTTGACTGGCGAGTTCACAATAAATTGAAGAAATTTTTCTATCGCGCTCTTGGAAAACAATATTTTTACAAGGCTGAAATTGAGCTAATAACTCTTTCCCATTTAAGTCGGCAGATGTTCCCTTTGATACTTCATCATTCATATTAGATATCCCTACTGTATTATAAATTTAACCCACATTTAACGATGCTGGTTTTCGCTTACTACCCATTCCAAAGCTTTTAGCTTTACAAACTCTCTATTAGAATCTACAAATTCTTTAACGGTGACCCTACTTTTATTAGTAATTTTAGCTAACCACAATATTCTTTCATTTTCCAAAGAGCGTAATACTTCAATGTGAAACCCTTTGTAGAAAAATTTTTTAGCGTTTTTTTTGATTTCCATAAAATTTTTGACAGCTTTCTTATATATGTGACGTAATGATTTTTTTATTACCATTTGTTCACATTGCCAAGCCACACCCCCCTATCTTTGTATAAATTAGTTTTTTAATTTAATTGTTTAAGTATTCTTCAAGAGCTTTTGGATTAACTGGTTTTGTAAAAACCTTGTCCATCCCCGCAGCAAGGCAAGCCTCGATTGTTTCTTTGTCATCATGCGCTGTAATACCTATAATAAAAGCCGGATTTTTGTTTTTAAATATTTTTTCTTTTTTTCGAATTGCTAAAGTTGCTTCGACTCCATTCATTTCTGGCATATTGTAATCCATAGTAATCACACTCATTTTTCCGTTGAATAGATCTACTGCTTCAAAACCACTCTTAGCAACTACTACTTTCCACCCAAGCTCTTCCATAAAATTTTTTATAAAAAGCTGAGCGAGTTTGTCGTCATCAACAACCATCACATTTTTTTGCGAAGTTATTAAATTTAAACTCTTTTCCATGACTAAAATCTCCAAATTTTTAATTAAAACAACATAACTCTTGCTGAATTGCAGGCCAGGTTGAAGACAACTTTTCATTTTTTATTAATCCATATAATGTTCCACCTAAATTTTTGTGCATGACTTTAGATAAATAATAATTTGTATCAACGACTTCGCCCAAGGTGAAATCAATCACCAGGGTTTCGATGTTTTTGGCAGCATCTGTAATAGCGACATCACTAATGCGCGTTTTTACGTATTGAATAGAGCAGCTAAGATGGGCTTTGGGGGACTTGCGGTTATAAACACGGTTTAAAACAAGTGGCTGATTAGATTCTAGGGTAACAGCCGTGAATTGTATGCCAAAAATAATGATTTTCTCTTTTTTGGTGAAAAGTGTTGTTGTGGTTTGCAGAATGCTCAGAATATCTTGAAAAAGAGGCAAAATAGCTTTGGGGAGTGGGGACGAGTAGCACATATCCTTGACTGCCTGAACCTTGATGTTATCCATCTGGCAGTCCGATAAAGCACCTACAAAATCTTGATAATCCATTTCAGCTCCCTGTTTGAGTCCATTTCTAACAGGGTGCAGTCTACCCGAACTAAACAGCACCTAGTATCACTGTATTTGCTAGTGAAATTAGGTATCAAATTTTGATACCTAATTTTTGGGGTAAAGTAGTGCATAATAAGCGCGTTTATAATATCGCTCTTAAGCTTAAGCATGAGAGCATCGGTTCAGCGGAGGATTAAATATGAAAGAATGGCGCAGACCTCTAAAATTGGCGCACAGAACGCTATCTCAAAAAACAAGTGGTTTTTTCACAATTGGTTTGAGCAATGCGCTTTCCCTACCCGATTTACCATTGCTTGATTCTTTAGCTGATGAGGCCAAAAAAGGTGGGCTGCCCTCTTTAGATAAAACCGCTGTAATAGGCATGCAACATATTCTTCCAACTACTGCTACCCTCTTCGACGTGATGATACGACGTCTTGGTGTGCGCCCAGAAAATATGTTTTTTAAGGGAAAATTTTACTCGACACATCCCGACACTGAAAAATATATGATCGAGAGGGGCATTCAAATATTAAAAACGAAACCACCAAAGTGGCCCGGTCAATATCAAGAAAATACTCGTGAAGAAGTTGGACAGATGTGGGAATCTTTCGAGCAGAAAGTATTAAATTCTGATATTGAAAGAGTTATTGTTCTTGACGATGGTGGTATGTGCCTGGAAAGCATCCCGAACTCAATACGATATGGTTACGACCTTGCTGGCATAGAACAAACAAGGTTTGGTCTTTACAGTAAAACAGTGAGAGCCCAAATTTATCCATTAATTGATGTTGCAAGAAGTGCAGCCAAGAAAAATCTAGAATCTCATCTAATTGCAGACTCAGTGTTAAGAAGAATTAATAACCTGTTAAATGACCTATCAATAAACAAAAACACGGTGTTTGGTGTAGTGGGCAATGGCGCAATTGGAACCGCTATTACTAAATATCTTCTTAATAAAGGCTACCGTGTTGTTATTTACGACGAGAGCGATAGCGCATTTCACGGGATTCGCAATAAAAATTGTTATCGAATGGACAAGCTAGAAAATCTTTTTGCCGGTTCGGATATTGTGTTTGGTTGTACGGGTAAAGATGTAACGACAAATATCGATATCACAGAGTTAGTCAATAAAAAATGTGTTCTGATTAGTTGTTCCTCCCAAGACATAGAGTTTCTAACACTTCTAAAAAAGATTGGAAAAAACCCATACAGTGAAACAATAAATAATAATATTTCTCGCATTGGATACATGGGAAATTCAGGCCAAGAACTTATTGTTTTAGAAAAGGGGTTTCCTATTAATTTTGACAGAACCTCAGGTTGCGATTTGCCAAGTGACATACAATTGACACGAGGTCTTTTGTTCGGGGCCTTCATACAAGCGGCATTAGTAGCTCGAAAACCGGCTGACGATGGCATTACGCCAAACAAATCATCTCATTACATGCTTGACCCTTTTGTACAACGATTTGTAGTAAACAACTGGAAAAACAGTCAACCAAGTGGTAGGTACACAGAAGAAGAAGTCTCTTGTTTTAATGATATAAACTGGATCATGCAAAACTCAAGTGGTGATTACTTTGAAAAAGATCTATTTTGCTCTATGTTAAGTGAATTGAATTCTGATACACCCTCGCCAAAAAGGACTTGTGGAACAAAATGCTAGGCCATTAAATCTTCCCATGTTGAAATTTTTATCTTCTTTAGGAATAACTTCGCTTGTTCTAATCTCGCTATACATATCTTCTTCAACATGAAAATAATCAAAATTTCTATTGCTTAAGAGAGATTCATTAATTTCTTTATCCCCGAGAAGAGTATCAATTAGTAGTTTAAGGTTTCTTGTATCCAGCATTATTGTTGATGAGCTTGTTTTACTGTCTGGACTTCCTTCTAGCAGTGTAGGATAAGCCAATGAATAATAGAGACTGCTATCATCCCCTTTGTCATGAAGTACAGCGTGCATTAAAAATGGTGCATATTTTTTAAGAGAATAGATGTCCATAATTGCTTTCTGCAGGCCTATTGTTGGGGCAAACTGATCCAAGTTTACAATCGGTTTGAAAGCAGGTGCCTCTCCTATAGAAATCAAAAACAAATGTCTTAATGTATCTACCATATACGGCGTTGGTTGAAGCCTTCTTCCAGTTAATGTTCTAATAAAATTTTGCCAATCTACTGCGGTTTCAACTTTTGCTATTGAAGATCGTGACTGAGTCCAAGATTGGCTTAAAAGATAAAAAACAAACTCTCTCCAAGCGGGATCATTTTTTTTATTTTTAAACCAACTTTTTGTAAAAAAAATCACTTCACATTTCCACTTCTGTGTAAAATTTTTATTCTCAGCGATCTTTCTAAACAACTCCCAATGATCTGATAAAGATTGTACTTTTATATTTTGATTAATTGAAAATGCTGCTTTTAAACGCTTAAGTCCAGCACTACCGGTTATTTTAGGGAGTGAAAAAATTGAACGGCTACCCGCACTTACATTCCAAGAAGGCGCAGACTCAAGCCCAAAAACGAAATCTGTGGTCTCAAATGTCCCAAATAACATGCCTGGATTAAATGCTTTTAGTGGTATTGGTCTGTCGTCTTCAGTAATGAACACTTCGCAGCTTTTGTTGAGAAGTAAGCCAAGCGGTATAGGAGAAAAAAGCAAATCTTCTTTTAATTTTTGGCTGAAGATATTGCTGTTTACGGGATGAATTTTACCTTGGTTTCTCATTTGTAAAACACCCTTCTCTACGATGAGATCACCAAAAGAGTAGCCTGCTTTAATAAGCTTATAACTTTTATCTGGGGATATTTTGTCAATGATGCCGGCAAGCTCAGGATTTACTTTCCTTACACTTTCGCTTACATCTTCCCAAAAAACTTCGGTATACGATTCGTTTGTTTCCATGAAAATTACTTCATGCCTCCCTTCTGCCAATTTTATGTCTTACCCTATTATAAAAAGTCTTTTTTAAAGAAAATTTATTTTTGATTTAGGTGTTTTTTCTGCATGGAGTAATTATGTATTTCCATATATTTCTCTCTTTCTTTCTGGCCATATTTTATTTTTGAAAAACTCTTTTAAAGATGGCCAGAAGCCTGCAGATGTCGGAGTAAAAGGATGTACAATCTTTTTCATTTCTTCTTCTGGGATTGATTTAGACCACTGCTTAAACTCCAAATCAATAATTTCCTTTTCTTCCTCCTCTCGTTTTTTATCTGCTCTTCTCAAGTTTTCAAGATGTTCTCGCCTTGCTTTATCTTTAGGAGATTCATAATTTGATGGAGCATTGTATGGAATCCCATCTCGGAATACCCCCATAATGACTCTAAGGGGGTCTCCGTATTTCTCTATTCTTTTGTTCTCATACAAATCAAAAGCAAACGCATACAATGAATCCTGAACCATTTCGGGCGTTAACGTCCCCTCTCGAAAAATTTGCAGAATGTGTGATTTTGAAAATCTAATTTGGCGGAGTGGCTCGATATCTATAGCATCCCATTCAGCCGGCAAGGTGAATCCGGATTTTTTAGAAAAATTAGTAGTAGTATTATTTAAATTATTACTACTATTAAACCCCTTATGACCCTCTAAAAATTCTGATCTTCTAAAGGGCGTTATTGACCCCTTATCAATCGCTTTTTTTATTTGTTCAAAAATTGTTTCATTTATGGAATATTGTGACCAACCATGTTTTCCAACTTTTAAATCTGTTCTATTTATGCATCCTTGTTTCATTAGAAATCTTAAGGCAGTACGGGCCGAATCGCGGGTTATATGTAAAGCTAAAATAAGTTCAGACATCGTGATTCGTTTAGATTTACGATTTTCCTCGTCTTTTGTTATTTCATAAAAATACATAATCATATTGAGTGGATTGCTTCTTAAGTCTTCAAATGACAGAAAAAGTGGTTTATAAGCCCCTTCAATGAACCTCTTCTCACAATGGGGTTGATCAGTAACGTCAATAAATGGGGTTGATGTAGCAGGCTTATTTAAGGGTGCTATGGCCCCTTTTTCTATAAGGGGTTTATTGACCTCTTTGTAATCTAATGTTTGGGATGCTTTAGGGATTTGGACGTCTGTTGAAGTTTCTGCTGGCTCATCTTCTAGCCATGCCCTCCTCTTCCGGGCAATAAATTTTTTAGGATTCTCTATTGGGGGTTCTACAGGATGCATCTTTGTAGAAGGCGGTGAGTTAATTTTCAGAAGCTCTGAAATCTTTCCTAAGCTTGCCATACTTTAAGCGGCTCCGTTGCTATCTTGGCGGGGTTTGAGGATATGTTGCATTAAGTTAAGGTAGTCTTCTGTAGCATTGGTAGTTTTGCCAGAAGAAAAAATGTTTTCTTTTGCTTCAATACTTTTGGGAATTTCTTGTGAATAACGAATTACAGCATCAGAGAGGTACTGGGTTATAAGTTGATTGCTTCCAATCTTCTTAAAAACTGCTGCAGTCGTCTGCAGGCGCCTATCAACCATTGAAAGGTAGCAATGTATATCAAATAATTCCTTCAGTCCAAATGCGCCTTTTAGCTCTTCTATTTCGTTTACTAGCTTTGCTGTCCCGCTAACGGCAAATTCGGTATCAGTTCGAATAGGGATAACGACCGATTTATGAATACTGTTGTCGAGCTGTCCTAATGCACAAATACTTGATGCAAATAAATTTGATAATTGCGGCGTATGATCTTGGAATATGCGGGCTTGAGGTCCTAGTTTGGCAAAAATTTCTTGATAAAATCGTAACATGCCATTTTTGATGTCCTGTGGTTTAGCGAGCTTTCTATCGAGATAAAGATTATTTAGATTCGATTTAGCAAACCAAATGTTGTTTCCGACATCTGTCAAAATGTCATTTAATGTGGCCTTTCCTTCCAGAAAGTCCACCAGTACAGGTTGTGATTCATCTGCCGGTTTACCAAATACTGCTTCAGTAAAGCTTCCTTGTGAATCACCATCAATATAAACAACAGGCTTATCTCTACCAATAATTCGGCGTATTGATATGCCTAAGCTTATAGTTCCAGTGGTTTTGCCTATACCCCCACATAAATTTTGAAATAATGTAATCGAGGGAGAACAAAAATAATCGTGGCCAGTTTCTTTAAGATACTCTTCCGCTGCTTCAGGTGATATTCCAATCACTCGGTTATTAATGCGGGTAACTTTGTCATCGCGATACTTTTTAAAATACATACTAATTTGAGGAATGCTAATACCTGTGAGCTTAGAGATTTCACTGATCTTAATCTCTCCGAACTTCATGCTTAACTCCTTTTGGCGCATTTAACAGATTCAGTGTAATTTAACCATAACTGTTATTGTTAACACAACTCAATTGATAAAAATATTTTAGTTTATGCAGACAATATTTTTTTGTCTCCCCTCCTCCGCCACTACTTAAAAATTTTTTAATAAAGGAATAAAGAAATACCACAAACAGGTTTATAGACCCCTTTTTTGAAAGAAGGGGTCTGTAAACCACAAATATGGGCCTTATTTGTAAAATGGCTTATAGACGGGTTATATGAACCCCATTATGTAAAGTGGTCTATAAACCATATAATATAACAATATAAAAAATAGGTCTATAAAACGTGTTTATAAGCCCCTTTATATTTAAGCTACTATGCAAATATTCTGCAGTGGGGAAATTGTATTAGAAACACATTTGGGTTAGGCTATTTTATTCGGTGTTTTGCGGTTTATAAACCCCTTATGTGTGCTGTTTTGATAAGTAATATAAGGGGTTTATTAGCCTCTTATAAGTTAATAATGCATTTGAGCTTTAAATTAGTAAATAAGGAGTATATACGCCCCTTTATTAAGACTCTTGAAATTATATACGCTTCGTCATTAAAAAGGGGTCTATAAACCGTGTCCATAAGATATTATATTAACGCCTCCTAAACATGTTAAATAAGCCCCTTAATAAAGACTTTAATATAAGAGGGCTATATAACACATTAATAGACCCCTTAAAAAATCCAATAAATTTAAAAATTTTTCACCGCTTTTGTGAGGTAATGTGTAAAAAACCATTTGAGGTCTATTTTTAAGATTTTTGCTAACAATTTTAAAGTAAAAGGGTTTTTTAATGGAAATATGGAGGAGAAAAAATTAATTCAATTCAGGCTATTCAAAAAGTCATTTTTGAAAATATTTCAGTTGAGGAGCTGAGAAAAGAGTAATCCCAATCCGGTTATGATGAACCCAGTGCTCCAAAAGAGGGGAGGGAGTGCGAAAAATCTAAAATCAACAACAGCCCAAAATCGAAAAAAAAGCCCATGGCGCCATTTAATTTTTCTTGCACAAAAACACATCGAACAAAAATAAAAAGCGTCACCAAGGCCAAGTTTTCGGTTTTAAGCCCTACTAACTAAACAAGTTTCAAAAATGTATCTGTGTCATATTTAAAATATCATCGTAGCTATTTCCTGCGATTACTAAAATTGCGATTGCTTGCGCCTGATCCAATGTGCGTATTTGCTGAGAATCAAGAACAGGTCTACTAACGCTCGTAATATTTTCGCTCCTTGAGCGATGGTAACTCCCACTAGAATCTAGTGATCCACTACTGGATGCCCCTGATTGTCGGCTTATGGAACGCTTTTCAACATCCACATTTCCGGTTAAGCGGTTGAGCAGATCGAGTGTTGCTTGATCTTCGGTTCGATAAATAATCTTCTGCCTAAAGTTTTGGAGTAGGGCGTTTGCCATATCTCTATTTCCGATAGCTGCATAAAAGCTGCTAACGGATTGTGTGGATATAACCCCAATCGTTTTACTGCTACGCGCTTTATCCCAAAAATTCAAATCAGATAGACCGTCCTTGTTGCTGCTGACAATTTCTTGGTACTCGTCACACAGGAAGAACACAGGGCGGGATTGATTCCAATCTTGCTTACTTTCGCGCTGCTGCATGACATTAAAAAACCGAAGCTTGATGAGATTGTAAATAACTTTTCCACCCAAACCCCAATCCGTAAGCGGTAAATCAACAAGGTAAACCGTGCCTTCTAGCACTTCGTTCATACTCACATCAGAATGTTTACAAAACATATCTGAAATAGTTGGATTTGAAAACGTTGATAAAATTTGTTCTACACTTGCAAGCACGCCTGTTTGAACTCGTTCATCGAATTTAGAAAAAACATTGTCATAATATTTTCGATAGGAGGCTATAAGCCTTTGTTGATTATCCCCGAGTGTTTGAAGCCGTTTTTCTTCTAGCTCTGCTTCTTTGTTTATCATTTCACGATGTTTTTCATCAAACAAATATTCATGTAGCGATGAAAGGTTGTAGTGTTCTTTTAAAAATGACAAAACACCTAAAATATTTCGACACAGATCAGAGGCTGTATCAAGCCAAAAACTATCGATTGAACGTGTGCCACTTAACATCAACGATGATTTTAAAAAGGAGGCAGCCGTTTCTGGGGTGAGTCCTTCAATAAGATTAAAGCTTCCACCTCTTTGACCAATGACTTTTAGTTTTTCTGTGCATCGTACGGCTTCAAAAACAGTATTTACAGCGCCATGAAAGTTTCCCTTAATATCAAAGATGAGACCGCCGCAATCCTGGTCAACAAGCTGCATGAGAAGCGGGTGGATGGAACGAGAGGTTTTACCCGAGCCAATTCCGCCCATGATGATGATATTTTGTGAAGCATCTTCTTGGTTTAATACAATATTTTGGTTGGCTGCCATTCCTGCGCCGTGTGAAAGTTTAGAGAGAATGCCGGTTGATTTTCCAAGCCAGAGTTTAAATCTATCTGTCGAAGAAGGTTTTTTTGTTTTTGAAGAAGCAAAAGAACCATCAAATCTTTCTGTGAATTCAATTAAAAAACTCATGCAAACAGCGAAAATTACCCACATAATATAAAAGTTTTGATTAACAACAAATGGCCAAGTTGGTAACAACCAACTAAGTGCTTGGTCGGAGGATAATCCGAACTCCCAGGCTCTGCTAAAATAGGGCGGTAACGCATTAAACAAATAAAAACCAAGATAAAAGATATTAGCGCAAATGATAGAACGTATCGAAAAATCTTTTTCACGTAAGAAAGACAATGATTTTTTTAGACTAAATGAAAAAAGTGATAAATAAAATTTAAGCGAAAAAAACAACGAAAAAATAAATATTGAAATTTGTATGGCTAGATTAAATGCGTCATCCAAGGGTGCGCCATTTTTCAAGGTATAACCAAAACCCAGAGCCGCCGTAGCAAAACTCAAGCCCCCAAAAGCTTGAAGTTTTTCTAATTCAACATCAAGCATTTTAGATAATATGTTGTCATAAGACTTTGTTTTTTTCCCTCGTTTTAAAGTGGTGGGTGCTTGCTCTCGTAAGTTTCGAAGCTTGTTAAGTGACTGCCTGTGTGTTTGCATGTTCATTGAATTAGTTCTCCAATAACTAAATTAAACGCTTTGAACAAAGCATTTAGACTATCCAATTTAACTGCTTGTATAAAAAAGTATAGTGGTAATGATAATTAACGGATTAAATTCATGCGGGGAAGTTTTAAGCAAAAGCTTCGGGGGGAGAAACGTCTAATCTAAATTTGTTGATCATTCCGTTCAATAATTATAATAAACTTATGTTTATCGCCCGAGATCATCAACAAAATCGTCAGAATGAGGTATTGTATTGTGAGACTGAAAAAATTAACCCTCTTCAACCAAAACTTGTTTCATCATTAAAACATCATCCATGCTATGTCCTCCAACAGAGAGGATCGCAATAGCGTGATTTGGGTCAAGATTCCGAAAGAGTTGAGGGCTTAACACGGGTTTATCAACGAGCGTAATAGTTTTTGTCTCCGAGTTTGATGATGAACTTCCCGTAGATCCTGTGGTATAGCTTTTTGTTTCACGTTCAACTTCTACTCGGTCGGCTAAACTATTGAAGTAATTGAGTGTCACAGTGTCTTCTGTCCTAAAGCAGATTTTTTGCCTAAAGTTTTGTAGGAGGGCATGAGAAACGTCTCTATCTCCGATGGCCGCGTAAAAACTTGAAACGGCTTGGGCCGAAATAATCCCTATTGTTTTGCTGCTTCTGGACTTATCCCAGAAATTTAAGTCAGATAATCCGTCTCTATTTGCGCTGACAATTTCTTGAAATTCGTCGCACATGAAGAAAACAGGGCGATCTTGGTTCCAGTTTTTTTGTAAGTTTCTTTTTTGCATGACATTGTAAAAGCTAAGTTTTATGAAGCTGTAGACGACTTTCCCCGCCAAACCCCACATTGAAAGCGGGAGGCTAACCAAGTAAATATCTCCGTCTAATGTCGAAGAAAATTTTATCTGGGTTTTTTCATGCCAAACATCTTTCTTGTGATTTACTGTGCAAAAGGCTTCCATGAGTGTTGGATGGGTAAATGGGGATAAGACTTGAGCGACAGTCGCGTTCACGTTGGCCTGTACCTTTTCATCAAAGCGTTCAAAAATACTGGTGTGGTAACGCGCGTAAGCGGCCATTAATGTTTTTTCATTCTCATCAAGTGTTGGGAGAAGCGATTTAATCTGATAATCGACATTTTTCCGGTATTCTTCATCAAATAAATAGCTATAAAGACCCTTTAAGGTATATTTTTCTTCAAAAAAAGACAGAACACCGAGCGTGTTTCGACAAAGTTCTGTCGCTGTATCAATCCAAAATGAATCATTTGCGCCTTTGCTGTTAAGCAAAAAGATGGATTTGAGAAAGGAGGAGGCAATTTCAGGCGTAAGATCAGAAATTAGGTTAATTTTCTCAAAATTTGGTCCTAATGTGATTATTTTTCGCCCCGTTTTTTCTGAAAACGACATTACTGATTCAAAAAAATTACCCTTTATGTCGAAAATAAGACCGCCGCATTCTTGATCCATCAACTGGAGAAGGATAGGGTTAATAGCCCTTGTGGTTTTGCCGGAGCCAATCCCACCCAGCACAATAATGTTTTGTGCAGCGTCTTCTATAGAGAGCGAAATATTTTGTCTGGCCGCGATACTTGCGCCGTGTGAGGCTTCCGAAAGCATTCCCGTTGAACGCCCGAGCCAGAGCTTAAAAGAAGATTCTTTTTTGTCTGATTTTTCGATGGCTTCTAACCGATTTTCTTTTTTTTGCAGATACTTACCAAATCGTTCGAGGAAACTGCAAATTAAAAGCAGGATGATAAACCACGCGAAAGCCCATACATAATTACTCTGAATTAAAAGCGAGTCTGATTTGTGGGAAAAGCCCATCTCATGTCGTTGTTCTATTCCATCAAATGCTTTACGTCGCTTAGTTAAGTTTTTTTCCATATTTTTTTCATGGTAACCGATGGATAGTTGAACGTATTTCGTGGTTACATAATTTTCTGCGCGGTAGTAATTGTGGTTAAACCAATAAGTTGCAAGCCATGCGAAAAATAAAATGCTAAAAAGTTTATGAAAAGGCGAGAATTTATCGAAAAATGTCGATGGTGGTACTTTTAGATTCTGTGCGAAGGAAAAAAACCAGGCAAGCAGAGGAAAGGTTAGATATAAGCCCAACCCTACGGCTGCCCCAATGGATGCAGATTCTGCGCTATCCCTATAAATACCAGCGCATATCGCTCCAAAGAAAAGACAAGCAAACCCTATCAAGAGTTGGGCGAAAAGAGAGTCAGTGACATTTTCTTTCGGGGCATTTTTCGCGCGGATGATTTTTTTGCTCTGTTCTCGCAACCCCCTCAAATCATGAATGGCTTTCATTATGAAACAGCTTTTGTTTCAATCGATTCAGTTTTTTTTGAGTTTTTAGTGTGACTGGTTTTCTCTGCCGCAACCCAATGTACGACCGTTTCCGCAGTTTCAAATAACTTCTTGTCGCTCTCCCTGGTTAGGTAGCCGTCCATAATTTTCTTGAGTTCATCGAGCGTGCCGTTTTTGATGGCTAGGTCTAGGTAGTAAGATCCAATGAGAATTTTACGACGCGTGTCTTGTTTACGTTTGGTGACTTTGATTCGTGCTTCGGCCGATTGAATTTGTGCGTCGAGCTTTTCGCGTTTTTGTCTTAACCTTTCGATTGAAGATAACTTCTCCATGAGTTCCCCTTAATATTTTCTGAAAGTTATTAAAAATTCTATGAGGCCTTTTTGCGCTTCTTCCGTCAAGGCATGTGTTAACGAAATTGTGTTTTTGATCAAGTCGTCAGAAGAAATAAAAGTTGTTTGATCTTTGCTTTCCCTTTTTGCGATGTCGATAAAATTTGTGATCCCTATCTTTAACGACTTTTCATTTAGAGAATTTTGATCAAGATTCAGCAGGTAGTGAATGGCAAAGGCTGCGTTCCTATAATTGATAATATTTTCTGGCTTTAGCATTCATGCCTCCATTGATCCATTTAATTTGAAAAATTTAAAGCACATATAGTCTTGTTGTAAAAATAATATCGTGTGCTAGAATCAATGTCAATAAAAAGACACACTGGCGATTGAAGTGCGCGCTTATACGTTGCTATGCAACGTGCGCTTTTTAATACAGAAAATTACAAGTTAAAAAATTAATTTCTTCAATTTATTAACTTGGATTTTGAATTTTTTAAAAGGATTGATTGAATATGGCGATTTATCATCTAAGCGGGAGTGTGATATCTCGTAGTCAAGGAAGGAGTGCAGTCGCGTGTGCGGCGTATCGTGCCGCTGAAAAGCTAATAGATGAACGATATGGAAAAGAACATGACTACACGAATAAGCAAGATGTTGCCTACACAGAAATTTTTTTACCCGAAGGCGCTGATAAAAAACTTTCAAACAGGGAAACGTTGTGGAATGAAGTAGAGCGTTTCGAAAAACGCAAAGATGCTCAGTTGGCTCGTGAAATTCAAGTTTCATTGCCTCGTGAGTTAACGCTCGATCAAAATATAAAACTTGTACGTGAGTTTGTGCAAAATGAGTTTGTCGATAAGGGCATGATCGCAGATTTAGCTCTCCACATGGACAAGGCTTCTGATGGAGAACTTCAGCCACATGCCCATATCCTTTTAACACTTCGTAAAATTGATGCGTCAGGTTTTGGGCCGAAAGAAAGAGGGTGGAATGCTAAAGAAAATCTTTTGATGTGGCGTGAGTCATGGGCGGAAACCACCAACCGCCATTTGGCCATTAACGGCCATGATATTCAAATTGACCATCGCTCTTATGCAGAGCAGGGAATAGATTTAGAGCCGCAGTATAAAATCGGAACAACAGTTGCTCAGCATCAGATGGCGCGACTTGCCGATCACCAGCGCATAGCTCACGAAAACGGCGAGAAAATTTTTGCCAATCCTGAAATTGCTTTAGATGCGCTTACCCGCCAGCAGTCCACTTTTACCCATCATGATATTGCGCGTTTTGTTAGCCGTCAGACATTAGATGCGGAACAATTTTCAAAAGTGTATGAAAAAGTGAAGTCTTGCGAGGCGATTGTTTTTTTAGGAAAGGATGCTCTGGGCAGAGAACGTTTTACGACTCAAGACATGCTTGATACTGAAATGAGAATGGTTGAGTACACCAAGAATCTATTAGGCAGGGATGGGCATATTGTCAGCGATAGAGTAACTGCAGCTACCTTTAATCCTTCGCTCAATCCTGAACAAAAAGCAGCGTATGACCATTTAATTTCATCAGGGGATATTAAAAGCGTTGTGGGTTATGCCGGAACCGGCAAAAGTTATTTGTTAAATGCCGCACGGGAGACCTGGGAGAAAGAAGGTTACACGGTAATAGGGGCTACATTATCAGGAATTGCGGCAGAAGGTTTGGAGGCGGGGAGTGGAATTGAAAGTCGGACGATTGCGAGCCGGCTGTATTACTGGGACAGGGGGCGAGAACTTTTAGATAAAAAAACCGTTTTAGTGATTGATGAAGCGGGGATGTTGGGCACCAAAAAGTTAGAGCGCATTCTTGATGAGGCGCAACGGCATCATGCCAAAGTGGTTCTTGTAGGCGATCCACAGCAATTACAGGCGATTGAAGCGGGGGCTGCGTTTCGTGCGGTTGCGGAGCGTACGAATTATGTTGAGTTAACAGAAATACTGCGTCAAGACCAAAAATGGCAGAAGGAAGCTACACGAGAATTCGCGACGCATAAAACGACTGAAGCGTTACTGCGTTATGAAGAGCATGGGTGTATCCATGAATTCGAAACAACAGCTAATGCCAAAAAGGCTATGACTGACATGTGGAATGATGTTCGACTTTCTGATCCCAATAAAACACAAATTATACTGGCTTACACAAGACAGGATGTCAGAGAATTAAATGAGATTGCGCGTGATATGCGAAAAGAGTTAGGTGAATTAGGTCAAGATCATAAACTCATGACAGAGCGGGGCGAGAGAATTTTTGCAGAATCAGATCGGGTGTATTTCCTTAAAAATGACAGGGGCCTTGGTGTCAAAAACGGAAGTCTGGGTACTGTTGAAAAAATTGATGGTCATGAAGTAACCGTGAAGCTTGATAGAGGTTCTGCCTCATTTGGCTCAAATCCAGAAGAGCAACCTCGCGTTAAGTTCGATATAAGGAACTATAGCCATATTGATCACGGGTATGGCGCCACGATTCACAAGACACAAAGTGTGACCGTTGATAGAAGTTATATTTTGGCCTCCAAGTACATGGATGCTCAATCCACTTACACAGGTATGAGTCGCCATCGAGAAGGCGCTGATTTGTTTTATAGCCGTGAAGAATTTGCGAATACACGAGAGCTATCACAATCATTAAGTCGTGACAGGACAAAGGATGTCGCGATTGATTACGTGGATTACAGTGTTTTGAAAGAAGGTTTTGCAGAGCGTCGGGGTATAGCTTCTTTGACGGACGGCCGTGAATTAAATGATGTTTTTAAAAAAGAACTCGCTCAAGAACGTAAAATTGAACAAAAATCGGATCTGATGCGAGAACTTGGTATTAGCGAGAAAGAGATGGCTAGATTTGAAAGTATGTCTTACACACAGAGTAGTGAAAAAGATGACCTGAAGCGTTTTAAAGAGGCTTTTGAGCAAGAAAATCCTGAGCTTTCAAAAACGCTTTCAAAAGAGGTCAGAACCGATCTTGAGAAGCGAGTGGATTTATTTGAAAAACAATTCGAAGAATTAAATCAGCGGCTTCAGCAAGATCCTCGTGACAGAATAGCAAATCGCGAGATGAAAAAACTTATCGAAAATGTTTCGAAAGATAAGCTCGTTATGGAAAAAATTAAGGAGCATTCACAAGAACGCGGTCAGAAAATACAAGCATTAGTAAAACAGCACGAGCGAGATCTGTCACACGGTCGTAGTTTGTAATATTCTATTTGCAGATTTTAGTATTAATAAAACCACTTATTTTACTGGAGTGAGGTAAAAAATGTCTAATGAGCAAGATGATGTTCAACTTGGATCTGAAGATCGCTTAAAAGCGGTTTTGTATCAGTATATAAAATTGTATGACCGTTGGTCGGAAGACCGGCAGGTGTTCATGAAGCATTTATCAGTACTAGACGAAGCCATTGAAAAGCTAGATAAAAAAGTGGCGAAATTCGGTTCGCTTGGGGTGGATGTTCGTGATGAGTTAATCAGCAGCATTCGAAAAGAAGTCAAAGAAGCGTCCCAGGGAATTGGGGATAAAATAGGGGAAGTCGGATATAAAACGCTAGAAAAAACATCGGATAGCCTAAAACGGTCCGCGCAGGAGGCTTCATCGGCCTTAGAAAATTATCAGTCTGAAGCAAAGACAAGTCAGCTTAAAATCATTGCTATCGCGATAATATCTTCAGTGTTATCCAGCATTCTTATCACAAAGGTTATTATGCCAGCTCCCTTGCTACCGCTTTCAGACCGCAATGTGAATGCTTTGGGGGGAGGGTTGGTATTAATGGATATCTGGCCGAAGGTTCCTGACAGTACAAGAAGGGAGCTTAACGTCTTGGCTAAACAGACGGCGAGTATGGAGTTTCCTTTGCCGTTGTCCAAGAAAAAAGACAGTTAACAATACGGGCGGTACTTATAGATGTAATTTGACGTCGACTGGAGGATTTTCGGTTCTTCTCCCTCTCACTATCTATCATTGCTCACTGGCTATCGGCTGAGTATGTTACGATCTTTTTTATTGACAATTAGTGTAAAAGGTATACAATTAATGTATACTTTAAACTGATGGTGTCAAAATGCAGCTAAAGCCATTTTTTGATTCCAATCCTCTTTTTCGCTATGAAGAGTTTGCGGAATATATGCGAAACCGAGGAGTTACACGCCCTGCTACATGGAAGCAGGAGCTTAGCTATCACCATAAGGTAGGGCATTTACTTAACATTCGAAAGTCATTGTATGCTGTGAAACCCACCCATGATGAGGCATGGATAGACCCCTACCTGATTGCTGCAAAAGCTACAAAAGATGCAATCATTGGATATCACACAGCGCTTGAATTACACGGAATTGCATATACAACATTTAATGAATTCCAATTCATCACAAAAAAACTAACCCGCTCTTTTGTATGTGAAAATCAACGATTTCGCCCTATTTACGCGCCTAAAGTTCTAATTGCACAAAATAAAACAGAAATTTGTGTGGATGTAGTTAAGCGTGAACGAGTACCAATAAAATTAACAAATATTGAGCGCACTATAGTCGACATCCTCAATCGACCAGATTTAGGAGGAGGGTGGGAGGAGATTTGGCGCTCGTTTGATAATCTGACCAAATTAAATTTGGATGACTTAGTTGATTATGCGCTTTTATTGAATAATTCTACAGTAATTGCAAAAGTCGGATTCTTTTTAGAGCAGCGACCCTCACATCTTAAAGCTGATGATTTTTACATTGAAAAACTCCTCCGATATATACCAAAAAAACCACATTATATGGAACGAAATAAACGGCGAGGTGGAAAATATATGGAGAAGTGGCGTTTATATGTTCCAGATGAAATCCTTGAGCGTAAATGGGATGAGCCAAATGTTGAAAATATCTGATCAAGAATTGAAGTTAGCAGCAAAAGATAAAGGTTATCGACCTGAGATGCTGGAAAAAGTTTATCGTCTTTTAGATTTACTCGCTGAGTTTATGGCCGTGCCATTTTTGGCAGATCGATTAGTTCTAAAAGGAGGTACAGCTATAAATTTGTTTTGTGCGGATTATTTTCCTCGCTTGTCCGTGGACTTAGACTTTAATTATATTGGTTCTACAGACCTAACAGTTATGCAGTCAGAAAGACCCGAAATAGAAAGAATAATAATTGATATTTGCAAGCGTAAGCAGTACACGCTTCAACGCAATCCGAGCGCGCACGCGGGTGGAAAAATGGTATTGGTGTATCAAAGTCTTATGGGGATGAAAGGTCGACTTGAAATCGATCTGAATTATATGTTTCGAGTTCCTCTCTGGGATACTCACTGGCAATTTTCACCGGACTGGCCCTCAAAAGTCAGGGCACATTTGCTTGATGTTCATGAACTTGCAGCGGGAAAGCTTCATGCTCTGTTGGGACGTGACGCAAGTCGGGATTTGTATGATAGCCATCAGTTGCTTACGAAGTGGTCCTTGAATGAACAAAAGATGAGGCTTGGGTTTACCGTGTACGCAGCAATGGAAGGAAGGGATTGGCAGCAAATTACTGCTTACAATGTGCGTTTTTCTATTAATGATATTCGTGACAAATTAATTCCTGTCTTAAAAAGCAGTGAAGTGCCAGGTACATCATTTAAGGCAATTGAAAAGTGGGCAAATACCCTTGTCGAAGAATGTAAAACTTCAATGGCATTGGTATTGCCTTTCAAGGAACATGAAATTGAATTTTTACGTCACGTTCAAGAGGAAAAAGAGATAAGACCCGAATTAATCACAGATGATAATTTTATGTGTGAGCGAATTTTGCAGCATCCGTTATTAAAATGGCGTATTAATCAGTTCGGTAAGTAAAAAAATTTTTCACTACGCATAAAAATTTTTATTTAACAATGAGGTTATGCACACGAACCTTTTTAGATCCGATAAATCTCATTATTGGCTAACGTGCAGGTGGCGTTACGAAAGCTTTTCAAGGCATTACTTTTCAAATAGTGCCGATATCAATTTGCTCGCATTTATTTTTTTAATTTTTGGCCGCTACTTTCGTTGTTAGTATCTTTGTTTGAAACCGCACCATTTTGTTTTAAAGCTGCAATTACAAGTTTATTTTTCTTGCTTTCTGCATGATCCAGAGGAGACCATTTTCTATAGTCATAAAGCGCGAAACAGCAAGTCCATTTATTAGCAGTTTTATGGAGATCGGCCCCATTCGCTAATAATTTGCGAATCATATCAGCACTTTCTTTGTCATTTTCATGGTCATATTTTGAACTATTAATACACACCAATAACGGTGTACAACCATAGTTATCTCTAGCATTAATAGGCACGCCATTATTTACGAGCACGCTGATTAGATCACTACGTCCATAATAAGCTGCATTATGTAATAAATTCCATTCTTTTGAGTAACTAAAATCATGTGTCTGAGTACATAATACGGGGTTAGCTTTTAAAAGCTCATTTAAGGCTAAAGCAGAGATTTCTGTTGGCTCACTCCGCATGTAGTTAAAGACATCCTCAACTGTAGGTGATGCTTTTGAGAATAAGCTATGGAAATGCTCTGACAAATATTCGGTATGAGAAGGTAAAAATTCATTCATGATTTCTTTAATTTTTTTTTCGTCAAGAAGTACACACATCCCGTCGTAATATGTTGACGGCCCTATTTTTTGAAATAACCCTGTGCCCCGTGGATCACTAAATTTATCTCCACCATTTATGCCAGTTTCCGAAGTTGTAGCTTTTATGCCGTGATGAGCTTCATCAGGCAATTGTGCGCTTTTCTTTCCTGGAGCTGAGGGTTCAATGCCAATGAGAAAACATCCGGGTGAATTTGCATCACCCACCCAACAATACACATATAGATGACCATGCTCGCCGTCAGTCGACACTCTTTGGTAGGGATTGCTTGGATTTTCATTTCCAGAACCATTCCAGGCAATATTAATCCCTTTATGAAACATACCATTAAGTGCGTGGGATATAGCTCCGTCAACTTTAATCTCTTTTAAATATTTTTTTGTTGAACTAAAAAAACCGGGCTCAACTGCTTCATTTTGATTTAATACTTCTACCCCATGCGTAGAAATTCTGGTTCCAAATCCATCAGTAAATTGTTGATTAGAAAATTCATTTATATCACCAGCACCGTGAGTAATCCACGTTCTAAACCTTTTTAAAAGCTTTTCATTTTTTGGAGTAATTTTGGGCATTTGTATTAATACCCTACCTGTATGCGCTAACGCTGAAGCTAAAGGCATACCAAAATTTTTCCAAGGCTTCCATTTCTCGTGAGATCTGTAAAATAATCCACCAACATGTAACACAAAATAAAATTTATGAAGGATGGTATGAGAATTGTTTGTGGTGGGTTTTTTCAAAGTAGAAACAAGTGAACTTATGTCATCTTTAGATTGCGCGACAATACCCTTAGATTCTTTCTGAGAATGCATATTCGTTCTCCTTAAATTAATCTATATTTTCTTAATGATTCAGGTTTATTTTAACTCATCCGGCATTATTTTGTTAGATATCAGCCATCAAGCTTAAACGATTTTTTGTTCCTTTTTTTGATTTTTTCAGGCCATTTTTTAGCGCAACCCTCACTATAAAAATGGCTCTTGATATCATCGACGGTACTTTTGACCACTGAACCCATGAAAAACAGTTGCCACACGAATAATGCGGGCAGTTTAGTTATCATACCTTACCCCTTCCTTATAGAATTCTTCTTCCGCCAATCGCTGGGAAACATATTCGTTTTTAAATGCCTCCGGGTAGTTTTTCTCTAAAAGTCTTTGAATAGCATCAATGTTAGACTTAGAAAATTGGACGATTTCACAAAATTTTTCATCCACCTTGGGATTGGAAAGATCTTTAAGATACTCCCGTAAGATGTTCTGACGATTTTCCGCGGCATCTTCACTGTGATCATAATCTATGATTTTTTTCACAGGAGACAGAATCCTGGCCAATTTAAAAAATCCCATAGTCTCTTTAGACTCTACTAAAATATGAATGGATTTTTTCGCGGGGTTTACTCCCGTTTTATTTTCTTTGGGAATGCAAAGCGATATAGAAATTCCTTGTTCTGTAGCGAAAGAGGCTTCTATTTTTTCAATTTTTTCTGAATTTGAAATCGCCAAAACAAATTCATTTAGCCTTTCTTCATAGGTCTCATTTGACATAACTTACCTCCACTTTAACTAATTAAATTATAGCGTTTTTGTTGATACGTTACTTCAGCCCCTGGTTTAAGAATTAATTCAGCCATTTCG
>JANRJR010000065.1:0-25935 GCA_033763845.1 Gammaproteobacteria bacterium
ATCGCAATTCTAGCCATTTGAAGATAGTGTAATGTCGAATCGATTTTGGCTTGCTCATAAAAATCATCAAACCAATGAAAACGTAAATTATGAAAATAATACAAAAATTTCGGCGACTTAGACGATTCTGGCATTAGATGGGTAACACCAAATCTGGCTGCAAGAGTGTGATTATTTTGAAACCAGGGAAGCTCTCGCACCAGCCGTGAAACCTCTCCTGTGTGCTGTGACTTCAAAACACGATGAAATCGTTGAAACAATTTTTGATTAAACTTATTGTCAGATATCACGGGAATTCTATAATTTTTACAAATAATCCCTTTTTCTTTTAAATCAGCGACAATGTCCGGCAATGTATCGGCATTTTCAAGAAAGGGATCACGTGCCGCCTGTATTAATCGATTCAACATATTTACCACAATATCTTCACGTTCCTGCTTTAAAATTCCCCACTGTTGAGTCAAATAATCGTGATACTGATTTAAAATGTGATCGGGTACTCGCCCAAAATAACGTCGTCGTTTTGCTTTTTCGATATCTCTTAATGCTCGAATTAAAAGTTTTTCAATTTGCAACAATCTTTTATAGGCGTTTAATAGCGATATGTGTGAGTGGGTTGAGAAGCGCGCATCATGCTGAAAGGCTTCTTCAGTTTCACGAAGTTGTTGCTGTAGTACAACGTTATGCTGAGCCGCTCGCTGAGTTTGATTCCAAAATTCTCTCGTGTGCAATTTTGCAACATCTTGCTCACGACGGCGAAATCCGATGATGGCATCTGCGCACTCACGAAAAGATGCATTCATATTCACGCCTGTTTTTTTAAAGCGAGAATTATGATAAAGCTCAAAGCCCAGATTAAGTGTTCGAAAAAAATCTTGTGTAAATGAAGTAAAGCCAAAAAAACGTGAATTACGACGTGAAATTACAGCGTGCGCATCAAAAATAGCAAATGTCATAGACACTCCTCGTTGCTAATTATTGTTCAATCGTCTAACACGATATCAGATTATTTTAAAAATTAAAATAGTTTGATATTTTTAATTTTTATTTTTTGCAAAGGCATTTAATTTTTAATACACTCAACGGAGTTTAAATCTTAACGAGAAGGACTCAGACGATGAATGCTACGGAAACGGAAGTAAGAACTTTTCATATAAGCCATAAAGAAAAAATGCAAAGAATGCGAGATGAGGCTAGAGCACTAATTGCTGTACTTAATCAAGGCAAACGCCAGAGAGAAGAAACACCCTCACCTCAGGAAAATTCTACCACCGAGGACTCAGATTCTGCTGAGGCTCGATCACTTCATTTGCGCCCTCGTGCGCATCAGTAGTTTCTTGGAAGCTTTCATATGAGGCAATCAAGCTTTCAAGACTATAATTTTGAGGCTTATCAATTCGAGGCTTTATGAAGGCAAAAAGTTTTGGCGATAATATATTATGACTGTCTGGGTAGTCTTTAATTAATCTTTCGATTAATTCATACATGCTATTCACGTCATCAGACAAACTGTCAGACCAACTTTGCAGTACTTGCTGTATTTTGACCGGCCGCTCAGGAACTAAGGGTGACGTACGCTTTAAAATTTCCCTTATATAATGATCAGTTCTTCCCACCATAAGCCTTAACATTTTTATGGTGTTAACAATCTCTTTTAATACTGTTGTTGAATAACTTGCATAAAATTCAACTTTTTCTAGATATGATTTAGTCGCGACAATTTCAAAATCGTCATCATAAGCTTCAACAGTATCACAATGTTGATTAAATTTTTTCTCTAATTCTTCAAGTTGACTACAAACATCTGCCTCGAATGCACCCATAATGATTTCCACTTCATCATGTTTTCGTCGCTTTAACTCATCCTCAGCATTTCTCGTCACTGCGGTAAGTAACGGGTCAGCACCAGGTTCAGCATCTAAAAATGGCTGTACCCAACGTATTAATTCGGGATATTCTTGCAATCTTCTTTGTATGTCAGCTTTAAAATAACTATCTTTAGAATCACGATAAAAATTGACTAATACATTCGCGCGCTGCCCCACTAAACCAATATGGTTGCAAAGCATCTCCCTGAATTGAATCAATTCTTGTCGATCAACCCCAAATTTATCCATATCTGCAGATTTAAGTATATGGCTAATTTCAGTATTCATTGCGTACGCTTCAGCCAATACACTGCTTTGCTGATAAAACAATTGTAACATTTCGATTATATGATGATTGCTGGGCGTTTCCAGGGTAAACATTCTGATTTTTGCTTCAGCTTGACGCTGAAGATCTGTATGTGACGCTGCATGAATTCTAGCCTCACACACAACGTATTTAGCATTAAATTCACGGATATCAAGTAAAATTTCTTGGATACGAGAGTAAAAATCTTCAAGTGCAGGCACAGAAGGGGTGGATTCAACGTCTACTTCTCTATCGCGTTTTCTGCTCTTATCTTCGTGTGACATAAAAATATTCCTGTTTAATTATCGTGGTAAGCACTCTACCACAACATTTAATATTGTACAGATCAAACCTTAAGGTTTTCTTAAGAATGAGGCTGAGGCGGCAGAAAGCCCACCAGAACAGGGATTCGAGGCACTGAACCATCGGATCGGTGCCAGGAAAAGTACTTCACAGGGAGTACTATTAAATTGGGATAGGCTTTCAAAACAGCTTGTGGAAATTTTAAACCATCATTGGTATCTGGATGCTGGCCAAATACTAATGTTCCGTAATAATTATCTTGAACAAATACAGCGCCATATTTTTTCATTCTATTCATATCTATCCACTGGCTAAATTCGGGATTCCACTCGACAAATACCGAGGGATGATCTTTGGAATAATAGGCAATGTATCCACCTACATAACGACTTCCCGCGACATATTTTAACGGCATGTGATATTGATTTTGCCACGTAGTTGTCACGTAATCTGCAATTTGTTGCGCAGGATAATTGTCAGAATGTTTGCGCTTAGAATCTAACGATAATCCTGCGATATATCCAATCGCCCATAAAAACATGATGATATATATTATTGTCAGAATTATTTTAAATTTTTTAGGGGTTAACTCGGGATTGAAAAAATAGACTAAAACCAATCCCCACAACGACACCAACGGCACACCCCACTCGCTGTATAAATGCCACCTAAATATCAACGCTAACGCTACCGTTAATAAAAAAGGCCCTACTGCAATAAACAATAAAAATTGCGTATTAAATTTTTCGCGAATATTGACGCGCGATCGCGAAAGAGAAATAACCATCACAATCGGTAATAAGAAATCCAATAATTGTGACGAAGCAAAATCAAATGCATTCGGAGTGGTGTCATCTGCACGTCCAAACGCATATTTTAGCGTTAAGAAATCATGCTGAAAAAGCCAAATAATATGCGGCAAAATGACTAGTGCAAAACTCAAAAATCCAATATATAAATTTTTAGACAAAAAACTTTTACGGGATTTCGGCTCGAATACTAAAAAACTAAACATTAACGCTAATGGCACGGCAGTATAATATTTCGCCATCATGGCTAACCCAGCACTTATTCCTACACCAACCCAATTTTTAATTTTTTGATTTTGAAGCGCTTTGTAAAAAAATAAAAACATTAATGGCCACAAACCCAACTCAATGACATTGTCATTAAATCCTTGCGGAACCAGAGCATAATCAATACAACCTTCGAGTAATAAAACGGAAAACAACGCTTGTATAGGGTTAACCACTTTTTTAGCTAATTCCCATACCGCCCAAAAACTTAACCCCACAAATAATGAACTCATGGCATAAATACCAATGCCAGATTGACCTCCCAACTCCCAGCCTAATCGTGTTAACCATGCATTCATCCAGGGATTTTTGTCATAACCCCATTCGAGATGCTGCCCCCACACAAACCCTTCTATCGTGTCATGTGGAAGCGCATAACGCATTGTCAAGGGGACAAACACCCAAAGTAAGCAATGGATGCTTAAGAAGCACCAGAAATATTTATTTAGCGAAGGCTTTGATATAATGACCCACTCTCCCACCATGCTTGAATACGAGGCTCAATGATGACGCAAGGAACAAAAGATGACAAATGGGGTTACTTTCGTCCTGGTTATTTTCCGCTTCAAGATGACTCGATTGCTCCGGCCATGGTTTGCTTAACCGAAGCACATACGGACGATGAAGAGCCCAATGTTCAATTTATTTTAGTAAAAGCCGATTGTTGTTTAAAAGTCTGGGAAGACGCGTTATTTGTTTCGGAAACTGACTTTGATCATGCGAAAAATAAATCTGATTGTCTAAATGAGTTAATGACCCGTTTCATGGAAAAAGGTTATTTGCCGCTGAATAAAATCAAATCTGAAGTTCAGTTTATGAGCTTTCACTAACCTTCAAAATTTGGTCGGGGCGAGAGGATTTGAACCTCCGACCTCCTGCACCCCATGCAGATGCGCTACCAAGCTGCGCTACGCCCCGTGAACCTCGCATGATAGTTGATTCAACAATTTTCGCAAGGTCGAACTGGCTTCAAAATGCACTGTTTTTCTCGCTGGAATCCTGACTTTTTCACCGGTCCTGGGATTTCTCGCTTCGCGTGAATTCTTTTGGCGCGATGAAAATTGTCCTAGTCCCGTAAGTTTTACCTCTTCACCCTTCTCTAACGCGACGGTAATTTCCTCGAAAAAGTGTTCGACAATAGCCATAGAAAGTACTGAATCTAATCCAACTTCATCTTCAATATACGCCGCCAATTTTGCTTTTGTTAGGGCAGACACTGGATTATGTTCTCAACGTTACATCAAATTGTTGCGTTAATTCTGCAATAATTTTATTCATTAATCTCGTCACTTCATCTTCCACTAATGTTCTCTCGACTAATTGAAAGAGTAAACGCAAAGCAATATTTTGTTTGTACACATCAAACACAGCAACTTCTTGCAATATCGGTCCTGCTATTTTTTGAATAGCCTCTTGAAGAGCTTGAGCAGACACTTTTTTATTCATGACCAATGAAATATCGCGACGAATGCTCGGGAATTTCGAAATAGCTTGATATGCTGGCACCGTTTTATGTGTTACTGCATACAAATCAATCTCAAATAAAAACACGGGAATATTAATATCAAAACTTTTTTGTAATTCGGGATGTAGAGCACCACAAAATCCGACAGATTTGCCATTCAAAAATAATTCAGCGGTTTGTGCGGGATACAACGCGGGATGTTCAGCTGATTTATAAATTAATTCAGAATTTAATTGTTCGAGTGTATTTTTGAGATCAAAGAAATCAACGTCGCGTTTTTTCTCACCCCACTGTTCGGCGTGAGAAAGTCCTGCCCAAATTCCGCTCAACACAGGTTCTTCTTTATCTTTAAAACATAGCCCAGTCTCGAAAAATTTTAGGTATTCTTGTTGGCGATTTAAATTATGCTGAACAATTTCAATTAAACTTCCCCATAAACTGCTGCGCATGACAGCCAATTCTGCAGATAATGGATTTTCTAATACGTTAGGGCGAGGCCAGGCGCCATCCCTACCGGGAGATATTTTATTTTGCAGTAATTCCGAAATAAAACTATAACTCACCACTTCTTGATAACCCAAACTAACGAGTTTATTTTTAATTTGACTTAATGGCTTAATATTTTCATGAGAAATTAACGGTTTAACAGTTCTAGTTTCAGATAGAGTAGGTACATGTTCATAACCATACACGCGCGCAATTTCTTCGATTAAATCGACCTCTTGCGAGATATCAAACCTATAACTGGGTGGAACAACGGTATTTTTGGATACCATCATATTTAAACTTTCTAGAATTTCAAGAGATTTTTTTTCAGGAATTTCATAACCCAATAATTCAGTCACACGCTTTGTACGCAATTTAATTTTAGGTGTTTTAGGCAAAGTTTTTTTGTCTGATTTAATAATTAAATCCGATATTGCTAAATCACCATATATTTCTTTTAATAATTCTGTCGCACGTTTGATGGCAATTTCAGGTAATGCGGGATCCACACCTCGTTCAAAACGATGTGACGCATCTGTATGCAATCCATAACGACGTGCATCGCCTGCAATTAATTCAGGCGAAAAATGAGCGGATTCAATAAATATTTCTGTAGTTGAAGCGGTAACGCCAGAATCTAAACCTCCCATAATGCCTGCCATAGCAATAGGTTTTTCGTTATCTGCAATGACGAGAATATTTTTATCCAATTTAATTTTTTGATTGTCTAATAAAACTATTTCTTCGCCTGATTTTGCTTGGCGGACAATAACTTTAGAATTAATTTTTTGTAGGTCAAATGCATGCAAAGGCTGGCCGAGCTCTATCATCACAAAATTCATGATGTCTACAACAGGATGAATTAATTTAATCCCGGATTTTAATAATTTTTGCTGAATGTCTTTTGGTGTCGCTACACCTGGTTTAATATTTTTAATCACACGACCAATATAAAGGGGGCAGGCTTTGGGGGATTTAATTTCCACTGGAATAAGATCTGCGTGTAATTTTATATGGGTGTCGCAAGCGCCGCCATTCCGATCTAATTTTGTATGCGTCAGCGCTGCGATTTCTCGCGCAATACCCAATACACTTAAACAATCACCACGATTTGGGGTTAATTCAAATTCAAAGACAAAATCATTTTCATAAGGTTCACATGACTCAACGGCTAATCCAGATAAATTTAATTTTTCGATTAATTGTTCGCGAGATAATTTTGGATCGATCCATTCACGTAGCCATTGTTCACTGAGTTTCATAAAAATCCTATCTAGCTAACTACTGAGGAAACATCTAATTGACTTTTTTCAAAATCACGGATGTTATTAAGCGTTGTTTTGGCAATGTTCGTCAATGCTTCTTCGGTAAAAAAAGCTTGATGCCCCGTAATCAATACATTAGGGAATGTTTGAAGTCGAATAAAAACCTCATCTTTTAGCCTCATATGTGAGAGGTCTTGAAAAAACAAGTTATCTTCTTCTTCGTACACATCTAAACCCAAATACCCTATTTTATTATTTTTCAGATTTTCTATCACTGCCGTTGTGTCAATCAAGGCTCCTCGGCCTGTATTTATGAGCATGACATTTGATTGCATTAAAGATAAAGCTTGCGCATTAATAATGTGATGCGTCTGTGCATTTAACGGGCAATGTAAACTAATAATATCTGATTTTTTACAGAGCTCTTCGAACGAAACATATTTTATTCCAAGCTGGATTAAATCTTTATTTTGTACGGGGTCAAACCCAATTACGTTACATTCAAAGCCGCACATGATTTTCGCAAAAACACTGCCAATTTTGCCGGTCCCAACCACACCCACTGTTTTTCCCTTGAGATCAAAACCCAACAAACCGTCCAATAAAAAATTATGTTCACGAACACGATTATAGGCCTGCGGAATTTTACGGTTTAACGCCAAAATTAATCCAACGGTGAATTCTGCTACAGAATGAGGTGAATACGCGGGAACACGTACAACGGTCAATCCTGCTTTTTTAGCCGCAGAAATATCCACATGATTAAATCCGGCTGTGCGTAATGCAATGAGCTTCACGCCCTGCTTCTGTAATTGATTAATCACCTCAGCATTAATATGATCAGTTACAAAACAACATACCGCAGAAAAATCTTTAGCAAGAGCTACCGTTCGCTCGTTTAATGCTTCGTCAAAAAAAAATAATTCATGCGAAGTTGTCTTATTTGCAGCGATCAAATATTTTTTTTCGAATGGTTTACTACTGAATATGGCAACTTTCATGTATTTTTTCTCTATCCCCAATTTCTCCATCCCCTAATTAGAGGCGAAGGTATCGCGAAGCGACGGATGAGTGGCGCGCCCGGAGAGATTCGAACTCCCGACCACCAAGTTCGTAGCCTGGTACTCTATCCAGCTGAGCTACGGGCGCATAAGGTCTTGCATGATAACAAAGTTTTGGCGGAGAGGGAGGGATTCGAACCCTCGATGGAGTTTTAGCCCCATACTCCCTTAGCAGGGGAGCGCCTTCGACCACTCGGCCACCTCTCCGCGCCGGGGAAGTATAAATCATCGCCTTTCCCAGTCAAACTATTATATGATGCATGGATGGGAAAGAATTTAGCGAAATCAACTAGCGTTGTGTCATTGATGACTTTCGTCTCTCGTGTCTTAGGCTTTTTTCGCGACATGATTGCCGCTCGTCTCTTCGGTGTAAACGCAGGCGTAGACGCTTTTCTCGTTGCATTTAAACTCCCGAACTTTATGCGTAGCCTTTTTGCCGAAGGATCTTTTTCACAGGCATTCATACCTACCCTTGCACACTACAAACACAACCACTCTCCAGAGGAAGTCAGAAAGTTTATTGCGCATGTTGCAGGATGTCTCTCTGCTATTCTATTAGTTATTACGATGCTTACCGTTATTTTCATGCCAGCTCTCATCAAAATCATCGCGCCCGGTTTTGACGAGTATCGATTTGAACTTGCAACATACATGACGCGCATTACATTTCCGTATTTGATGTTGATTTCATTAACCGCCCTGGTAGGGTCTATTTTAAATTCGTACGACAAATTTACGATTCCTGCTTTTGCACCCGCTTTATTAAATATTACATTAATTATCGCGGCAGTATGTTTCAGCCATTTTTTTAGGGTTCCAATCGAAAGCCAAGCCTGGGGAATTTTGATTGCCGGATTTCTACAATTATTTTTCCAATTCCCGACCTTAAAAAAATTAGGTTTTTTACGTTGGCCCAAATTAAACTTTCAAGATGAAGGTGTGAAAAAAATTCTTAAACTTATGGTACCTGCTTTGTTTGGCGCATCTATTGTTCAGATTGGATTACTCATCAACACAGTTTTTGCGTCATTTTTACAAACTGGTAGCATTACGTGGTTATATTATTCCGAACGTTTGGCGTATTTTCCGCAAGGCGTCGTAGGCGTTGCATTAGCAACTGTCATTCTTCCACATTTATCTAAACAAGTTGCACAAAAATCGCATCATGATTTTTTAAAAGCCATGGATTGGGGCATTCGCTGTAATTTGTTGGTGGGAGTTCCCGCTGCATTAACGATGGGAATTTTATCAGGGCCTCTAATTGCAACTTTATTTAATTACGGACATTTTTATCATTACGACGTTATCATGACTCAAGAAAGTGTCATTGCATATGCCGTTGGATTATTAGCCTTTATGTTAATTAAAATTTTATCAACGGGTTTTTATGCACATCAAAACATTAAGACGCCTGTCAAAATTGGCATGGCCGTTGTGGGATTCAATGTTTTGTTTAACGCCTTATTAATTCATCCGTTACAACATGCGGGATTGGCTCTCGCTACTTCTCTGTCATCCTGCTTAAATGTTCTGATATTAATTTATTACTTATATAAACATAAAATATTTAAGTTTCAATCAGGTTGGGGAATTTATCTACTGCAATTGTTTGCAGCAAATCTTGCCATTGTCTTATTTTATTATTCTCAAAAAGGCCAATTAGATACGTGGCTTGCATATTCTACCAGTGAGCGAGTTTTACATTTAGGCTACTTGATAATCACCTCTATAGTGATTTATTTATGTATATTGGGCATGTGTGGCTTACGCCTTCGCCATTTCTCGATGCGCCGCGGGTAGACTAAAAAAAGCAGTAACCTGTAGTATAGGAAGCCGTATTTTTTTTAACTCAAAAGGAGTTTTTGTTATGAAAGAAGAAACTGTCATTGATAGACTTGTCGCTGAAATCTGCCAGGGTAATCTGTTGGCCGCCCGAAAGCTTCAGTATGCTTTTGATACAAGAGCATATCCTGAAGTCATGGATGAAAAAAAGTTAGACTCTCACGTAAAAATTCACAAAAAATCCATGGAAAAGACATTAAAGAGTTTTATCACCGAATCTAAAAAAGGTAACCTTTTCGCCACTGCTTTTCTAGGCAGCATGTATATGTATGGTTACGGCACGAAAAAAGATCCCGTGAAAGGCATACCTCTCGTGCAAAAATCAGCAGACGCAAACTGCTTGCTCGGGATATACCTGTTAGCCCGAGAGCACATTTACCCCCAAGACGGCAACAAGAAATTTAATGCAGATAAAAATAAAGGCATCGAACTGCTTCGAAAAGGTCAATCTCAAAATTGTCCTAATTGCATCTACATGCTGGGCTGTTTAGCTGAAGACGGCAACGGCGTTGAAAGAAACGTAATCGAAGCTAAAAAATTTTTTAAGCAAGCAGCTGAGCTTGGCCATTTTCTTGCGATACATAAAATCACTCATTCCGGAAGAGAATATACGAGTTTAACTGGAAAAAACCCCTTCTTTTTTTATACCCCTAAGATGCTCGATTTTACCTTTGAAGTAACTGCAGATAAAAACGGACTTGGCCAGATTTCAAATTTTAATATCGTGGTAACTTATACCGGCTTAGAGAATATTCCCACTCGAACGTATAATAAATCTTTCAATCCTAGGATCGGAGAATATAGAGATCTTATAGAAGCCCATCGTTACAAAGTAAATTTGCTTGCCCTAGACAAAATGACAAGTAGCTTAGATCTAGCAGCAGACTATTTTGTTGCTAAAGGTATTTCAGAAGTTATTTGTGACGCTAACGCTATATTCATGGATCAAATCAGCAAAGCACCTAAAACAGCACAAGTTGCTCCCGCTAATACTGGTTATCCTGCAGTGTTTTATCAACCTCAAACAGTGCCTCAAATCACACAACAACTCGCAGCTGAAATAATGCAGATGTTTCAGCACGAAAATTTACCGTTATTTGCTCAACAAATTACACTCATGCAAAATATTCGAGCAAAAGAAGGGGCGTCTTTGCAACCCCCCCCCAGAACAACCTGGACAATTAGATCTGCCTGCAGCAGTTCGCGCATTTGAGGTAATGAGAAACAACAATCCCTCAGAATTCATGGGGTTACTTGAGTTACTTCAAGATTTTAAACAGAGGAAAATGTTAGCAAATGCTATGGTACAAAATAACAACAATACTCATGGATACGCGGGGCATAAATAATTTAAATTATCTGCCGCCGCATTTAGTTATATTTACTGCGGCGGCAGATTTTACGCCTTCGCCATTTCTCGATGCGCAGCGCGTAAATAAATAATCATTGACCAAATGGTTAATCCTGCGGCTAACCACAACAAAACAATTCCAGCGTTAACCAATACGCCATTAAATAAACGGATGGGTTCAGCCAGCAATAAAATTAGGGCAAGCATTTGAAACGTTGTTTTAATTTTTCCTAAATACGACACGGCTACACTTCGACTTTTTCCAATTTCCGCCATCCATTCACGCAATGCAGAAATGACAATTTCGCGACCAATAATAATGGCCGCCGGAATTTCGAGCATGATTTCAAATTGGCCTTGGTATTGTCCGACAATTAAAACCAACGCAACAGCTACCATTAATTTATCTGCGACAGGATCTAAAAACTTTCCAAAGGCAGATGCTTGATTGAGCAATCGCGCCAAGTATCCATCAAGCCAATCTGTTAAAGCTGCAACTGTAAAAATTGCTGCCGCTAAAAAATGTGCACCTATCCACGGAAGATAAAACACCACCACAAAAATGGGAATAAGGGCGACGCGAATCCATGTCAAAAGGTTAGGGATATTCATAAGTAAAGTTTAACACTGTTGTCATCCTGAGAGAAACGAGGGATCTCCACATTAAAGTTTTTCCTCCGGAACTTCAGCCTCATCGTGTTTTTCAAACTCTTCGCTTTCCGTTTCATTTTCAGTCTTTTCTTCAGATTCCTCATGCTCTTCTTCATGAGTTTCTTTGTGTGATTCTTCATGAGACTCATGATATTCGGAGTGCTTATGATGTTCATACTCTAATTCTTTTTCGATGACCTCTTTATCGCTTAAATGTTCATGCTTGAAGGCTTCTTCTTTCTCTTCGAGCTCTTCTTTTTCCTGTTCATCTTCGTCCTCTTCTTCAATTTCTTCGGGCTCTTCTTCGTCTTCCTCTTCTTCATCCTCATCTTCGGGTTCTTCTTTTTCTTCCTCTTCAGGTTCTTCAGCCCCCCCTTCCTTTTCTTCTTCGTCAGCTTCTTCTGGCTCTGATTCGGATTCAGTTTCGACCTCTACTTCTTGATCAGGTTCCTCATTTTCTTTAGGCTCTTCTTCTTTTTCTTCGGGTTCAGTTTCTTCCCGCTCTTCACCTTCAGACTCTTCTTCACGCTCTTGAGGTTCTTCCTCTTCAGGACGCTCTTTCTCTGCATCTTCTTCCTGCTCAGATTTCTTTTCAACAGGCTCATCCTCCGCCTCTTCTTTTTTAATGGGACGCAACCGCTCCGTCGGAGGTTCTTTCAAACTTCCCGCTAACTCTTCATCAATAATGCCTCTTTCAGGCTTAACTTTTTTGACAGGTAATTTTTGATCTGAATGCGTTTCGACGCGTGATGAACGCGGCCACGCATATACAATTACACCAACCGCAACTATCAAGAATACCAACCAAAACCACATAGCGAAATCCCCAAGAAATGATATGCTAAGCGTATCTTAAACGCAGGACGTATCATGGACAAACCCTACCAACCCGAACAACTCGAAATCCAATGGCAAACCCAATGGGAAAATAAAAAACGCTATCGCGTCACAGAAAATGTTCAGCAAAAAAAATTCTATTGCCTTTCCATGTTGCCCTACCCCAGCGGCCATCTTCATATGGGTCATGTGCGAAATTACACCATTGGCGACGTGATTTCTCGCTATCAACGATTATTAGGCAAAAATGTATTGCAACCCATGGGTTGGGACGCATTTGGACTTCCCGCTGAAAATGCTGCACTGCAACACAAAATCCCGCCAGCAAAATGGACGCATGAAAATATTGCGTACATGAAAGATCAATTAAAACGCTTGGGGTTTAGCTATGACTGGGACAGAGAAGTCACAACATGTAATCCTGATTATTATCGTTGGGAACAGTGGTTCTTTATTAAATTATTTGAAAAAGGTTTGGTCTATAAAAAAAATGCGATTGTAAATTGGGACCCCGTCGATAAAACCGTTTTAGCCAACGAACAAGTCATTGATGGAAAAGGCTGGCGATCCGGCGCACTCGTTGAACAGCGAGAAATTCCCCAATGGTTTTTAAAAATCACACATTACGCTGATGAATTATTACAAGATCTAAATACTTTAACAGGCTGGCCTGAGCAAGTTCGTACGATGCAAAAAAATTGGATCGGCAAATCCGAAGGTGTTCTAATTAAATTTAAGGTAAACAGCTCGCGTGATTCCATCACCGTTTTTACAACTCGCGCCGATACAATTGATGGCGTCAGTTTTATTGCCGTTTCACCACAGCATCCCTTTGCGCAAAAATTAGCCCTCAAGAATAAATCCCTACAAGACTTTATTGATCAATGCAAAAATGTTTCCACTGCAGAAGCTGCGCAAGCGGTGCTAGAAAAAAAAGGAATCGATACAGGATTACAGGTAATTCATCCACTCACTAAAAAAACTATTCCAGTTTGGATCGCAAACTATGTATTGATGGATTACGGCACTGGGGCTGTGATGGGCGTGCCTTTTTCAGATGAGCGCGATAGAGAATTTGCAGAGATTTATCATCTACCTATACTCGAACACGGCGAAATTGATCTACAAAAAATTATTGCGTTGTTAGTTAAAAAGCGCGTAGCAGAACGAAAAACACAATTTCGTCTTCGAGACTGGGGCGTTTCACGTCAACGCTACTGGGGAACTCCCATCCCCATCATTAATTGTAAAAAATGCGGGACAGTACCAGTACCTGAAAAAGATCTACCTGTATTATTGCCCTCCGACATGAATACCCCTGATGAATTTTATAAAACATCTTGCCCCTCATGCGGAAAATCCGCGATGCGCGAAAAAGATACGTTTGATACGTTTATAGAATCATCTTGGTATTATGCGAGATATACCAGCCCCCACCAAGATCATGCGATGTTAGACGGCCGCGCAGATTATTGGTTGCCCGTTGATCAATATATTGGCGGTATTGAACATGCCGTATTGCATCTTTTGTATGCGCGATTTTTTCATAAATTAATGCGGGATTTAAAATTAATTCATTCTGATGAGCCATTTACAAATTTACTCACACAAGGCATGGTCTTAAAAGATGGCGCAAAAATGTCGAAATCTTTAGGCAATACTGTTGACCCTAAAACATTAATCGACAAATATGGCGCAGACACTGTGCGATTATTTATTATTTTTGCTGCACCACCGGAATTAGGATTGGAGTGGTCCGATGCGGGTGTCGATGGCGCATCGCGTTTTCTCAAACGCTTGTGGACATTTGCGCATACCTTCCCAACTATCACAAAACCCATTTCTGCTGACAAAGCACGACAACAATTGCATGAAATCTTGAGTCAAATACAATTTGATTATGAACGCAAACAGTTTAATACCGTTGTATCAGGCGCCATGAAGATATTAAATCTATTAGCAGAATCTGATAAGACCATCCAAATTGAAGGCTTGAGTATTTTGTTACGAATTTTATTTCCAATTACGCCACACATTTGCGCTGAATTATGGCAAGCCTCCAAACTGGGCGATGATATTGAAAAAACATCATGGCCTTTGGTGGATAAATCTGCTTTAGAATCAACCACGCAACAATTTATCGTTCAAATCAATGGCAAAATGCGCGGTAGCATTGTTGCAGTGAAAGACGCCAGCGAAGATGTGTTACAAAAAGCCATTTATGCAGATCCCAATCTCCAAAAATTTATTGATGGGAAACAACTCAGAAAAATTATCGTTGTTCCCAACAAATTAGTTAATCTTGTCATGGGGGAATAATGAAACGGACACTTGGATTTATTTTTCTGTGTTTACTATTATCAGGCTGTGGATTTCATTTTCGTGATGATGAAGCTATCGATCCGCCGGTTAAATCGATTTATATTCAAGACAACACTGATTCACGCAGCGGATTAGTATTTGCCTTGCGTCAAAATTTACAAGCCGTAGGCGTTCATCCTGCCAGTAAGGCAAAAAACGCACGAATTGTACTAGTGATATTGTCTGATAAATTAAATCAAAACGCGACACCTCTGGGTACTGCTCAACAATTAAACGCTCAAACGCTGAGTTATTCCGTCAAAGTCGCGTTACAAGATGCTCGAGGAAAAACAATAAAAAATCCGATCACACTGAATACACAAATTACCTTCTGGCAAAATGCTAATCAGATCTTAGGCGATACGAACGCTATACAAGCACTAAAAGAAAACATGATTCGTGATATGACACAAAAAATTCTCGCATATTTGCGTGCCAGCGAAAAAAAATGAAACTTGAATTGTCTTCTATTTATTTTTTTGCCAGTGATGAAATTTTATTATTAAACGAAGCTATCGATCATACTAGACGATTAGCACACCAACACGGATTTCTAGAGCGCAAGATATTCGATGAAAATGTGGATATTTATTCCCGTTCGCTTTTTGCTGAAAAAGAAATTTTAGAATGCGCTGTTTCAGGCAAAGTCTCTTCATCTCTTCAGCATTTAATTGAAAATTTCATCAATAAACCACCCGAAGATAAATTATTAATTATTACTGCCCCTAAAAAATTCCCGGCATTTTTAGAGAAACTCAAATCCAAAACAGCTTTTACGTTACTATGGCCTATTCCCGCCAAACAATTTCCAGGCTGGTTGAGCCAACGCTTAAAAGCCGCAGGATTTAACGTATCTGCTCAATCACTACAACTATTGGCAGAAACCACTGAAAATAATTTATTGGCAGCAAATCAAGCGGTAGAAAAATTAAAATTATTATATTCGTCCGGAAATTTAGATGATGCACAAGTCCTTTCGGCTATTACTGACGCGGCGCGTTACACGATTTTTGATTTAGCCAATGCAATCAAAGAAAAAAATCTGTCGCGCATTAAAACTATTTTTGAGGGATTACGACAAGAAGATATTGAACCTCCCCTTCTCTTATGGATGCTCGCGCGAGAATGCCGCCTTCAAAAACGCATCAATCTTTTTCCTCGGCTCTCTCGCATAGATGATATAATCAAAGGCATTTCTAAAGGTTTGTTGTGGCAAGAATTTGAAACAGTATGTTTTTTAATGGCGGGGAGAAAAATACTATGATAGCAATTTTTGGAGGAACATTTGATCCCATTCATTTAGGCCATCTACGCCTTGCATTGGAACTTCAAGAAAAATACAAATTTAACGAAATTCGCTTTGTACCCTGTAAAAATCCTGTCTTCAACAAGAAACCTGCTGTTTCTTTAGAGCATCGCATTGCTATGCTCAAACTTGCCATCAAAGATCAGCCGAATTTTGTTGTCGACGAAAGTGAACGTGACAGGTCAGGTCCATCTTATATGATAGACACTCTTCTCGACTTACAGATTAAAAAACCTAACGAAAAATTTACGTTAATTTTAGGTAGCGACACATTTGAAGATTTTTATCGATGGCATTGCTGTGAAGACATTGTTACCTTGGCAAAATTACTCGTCGTTCCTCGAGGGGGAAATCAAACACTCCCCATCTCTTCTTCTGAGATTCGTAAACAGCTAAAACACAAAAAAAGCTCACGCTATTGGGTACCTGACACGGTCTGGAAATATATCCAGAAGCATGGCCTTTATCGTTAGACCTGTGCCATAATATAACGATGCAATTGAAATCACTCACAACACTCATTATTAAAGCCCTTGAGGAACTCAAAGGTTTAGATATTGTAACAATTAACGTAAAAAATCTAACGACTGTCACAGATGCGATGGTGATATGTACAGGCACATCCAATCGTCACGTCAAATCATTAGCAGATAATGTCGTTCAAAAAATGAAAGCAAAAAAAATACAACCTCTGGGTGTCGAAGGCGCAAAAGATGCGGAGTGGATTTTAATTGATCTAGGCGATGTAATTGTCCATGTGATGCAACAACGTGCACGTGATTTTTATGGCCTAGAACAATTGTGGGGACGAAAAACGTCATCTAAAAAACGAGGAGCGTAATGGACCAACCGGTGATACCTCAGGCAATCGTTACCTGGGCCCTAATTATCGTCAGTGTATTTCTCGTCGCAGGTATTACCTATACATACACCAATCGCAATAAATTATTAACAGGTGTTTTTACCTTTCTGACCATTCTTACGGTTTGTATAATTGAATTGGTTGATTTCATAGATCTCAAACTCAGCGCATCTTTTTTAGGCGCTTATAATGAAAACAAAGTTGGTTATGTTGTTGCTGAACCTGGTTGGCGAATAATATTCCACGCCTGGCATATTTGGATTTTACCCGTGATAGGCGTTGCTTTTCTTGGGCTCGCTGCAATTATTAGCATTTTATTTTATAAGCTTTCAAATACACCAAAGGCAGAAATACTCACACCTGCACCAGTAACCGCACCTCAACGCACCACCACACGCTCAGATCGCCTTAATACTTTTATGGCTATCGATGCGGCTAAGAAATCTTCGCAAGAAACGCAACAAAAACTCGCTGAAGCCTTATTAAAAAATGCATCGTATGAAGTTCAAATCAGTGATTTAAATTTAAAAGTTCGCGAGATAACTCGCGACTTTGAAGAGCATACCAAAACCTCAACAGAAGAAATTGAAATCCTTGAATTAGAACTTCGAGCAAAAACCAAAGAAAATCAGTATGTTATTGATCAGTTATCAGAGCGAAGTCGCGAATTGAAGCGCGCACAGGAAATGTTTGAAAAGTTAATGGAATTGCACAAAGGAGATAAACCCTCATGATTATTTTTCAATCGCACTTAACAAATTTAGATACGCTCAAAACAGAGTTGGTACGCTATTATGATACTGGCACTTACAATCAACAAATCACCAAAGCAGATCGAGAAGCAACTGCTTATTTATTAACTCGTGTCAATCAAAACAAACTCTCTCGACAACCTAAAAAATTAGCGATTGTCTTAGATATCGACGAAACCAGCTTATCCAATTATCCGAATATGCTTCACATGAATTTTGGTGGTAGCAGTCAAAATATTGAAGATGCCCTAAGAAAAGCACAAGATCCCGCTATTCAACCAACATTACAACTATTTAAAACAGCTGAAGCCAATAAAATTGCGGTATTTTTTATTACAGGTCGACCAGAATCGTTACGTTCAGCAACTGTAAAAAATTTAGATGCAGCAGGATATTCTGCTTATGACGGTTTATATTTACGACCGGTTACAGACAAAAATCATTCTGTTATTCCGTTTAAATCCAGCACGCGCAAAACCATCGAAGCGAAAGGTTACGACATTGTATTGAATGTCGGCGATCAAGAAAGTGATTTAGCGGGAGGATTTTCGGATACAACGGTGAAATTACCAAATCCGTTTTATTTTCTGGCGTAATGTAATTTTATCTTCCACGGGAAGGCTGCGATGACGCTTGATTCAATTCTTTATTGAGGCTATCCCACCCCAAAGCAATTTTAACGGCTTTATTAACAGGGACTGTTCCCACGCCCGTTGCAGCTACGGTAACCATAAAAGATAAAACTGTAATAAGAGGAATAAATGCTGGAAACGCAGCGCACAGAAAAGCTGCTCCAATTATTCCACCTATCACCATAGAAATAGGCAATCCAAACAGTAATCCGGACAATGCAGAGTGTCGACCATATTTCGTCGCAACTTGTTCCCGCATATTTTTGTATTTGCCTAAATTCTCAGAATTTGGATTTCGAATATATTCAGCGGTAACATTCAAAACATTTGTCAAAAATTCTGTGCTCATTGGATTTTTAACTTGCAATTTTTTAACTTCATCCAAAATCTTGTAAGCTATTGCTTGAGTTAACTTCATATTACTCAGCAACGGTGTATCAGATCTTTGCTCCAATACATCAACAGCTTCATCCGCCGAACCATAAGAAAGACTACTGTTTTGAAAATTATTCAAAACTGAATTAGAAATAGCCCATTCCATTGCTGTGCAAGCCGCAGCAAAATCTTGCTCCCGTTTTCTTTTTCTCTCGAAAAAACCTAAACTTGCTTGTTCAGCTGCCATAATTTAACCCCTCTGAGTAATAATGCGACGCAGATTTTATATTATACGGCTTTCATTGTAACTGCCGGATTTACAATCATTTTTGCGATTTGGCGATTCAATGCTGCAGGCAGAGTTCTAAATAAAGATTGCCTGTGTTTTCCCAAACCTACAACAACTGTCGCAGCTTTTTTCCGTTGGAAGTCCTCATCAGCGGCTTTTTTAACCAAACAGAAAATCTCAGAATTTTCCCCGTAACAATTTTTAGCTACCTCAACTGTACTTTGATTTACAATTGCACCGTGTACTAATAATAGTCTAACAATTTCAGTGTGTGCGTTCATTACAGCATAATGAAGAGCCCTGAAACCTTGCCCGTCAACTTTATTAACATCTCGGTTTCTTGGATTAGGGCTACTAATAAGTATTTTAAAAAGATTAGCGTCGCCATACTGAGCTGCATGCATTAAGTTGAAATACCTTCGACAATCACGCTTAACCACTGGAAGTTGCTCGAAGTCGGACCATTCTAGACATTCAATCAGGACAGGTCCCAGCCTACCCCTTCCGACCTCCAGGTGACAGCGGGAATAACCCATAAGTTTTCCTAAAGGAAAAACCATATTAATATGCAATAAATGCTCTCGGAAATCGCGGAGCTCATTTTTGCTCAACATAACGCGCCAATTCGCATGATTAATATGAAGCATTTGCATCAACCCGTGCAAAATTATGTACTCTAATTTTTCTTTCAATTTTTCATCATAACGATATGAATTCAGGAATACAGCGCATTTGCATACAATTTCAAAAATAGTTTTGAAATCGTTATATCTTTTCATCACGATTTTTGACTGCTCTAATGTCATTACTTTCAGAGAAAGAAATAGTGCTCCATTTTCTGACGGGAAGAAAAAATCATGCTGATGAGGGAATGCAATTATTCTTGCAATAACTCCAATAGTATCTTTCGCATACATTAACTGGGATTGCGAACGTCTTTTTCGAATAATCCCCAAAAAGATAAGGGCTGCTTTTCGATTTTGATCCTCAAATTTTAATTTGTCCATAAGACTTCCCTGCTCATTATGAGTTAAAAAAAATTCTTGCTTTTCTTTTTCATCCATATTTTTAAGTAATAGCCGCACTATGGATAAATAATTCGTATAAAATAGAAGTTTTTCTGGAGTATCACTATCACGACAGTATGCAAAAGCGGTCAAGATATCCATTCGGTCCACTTTTTTTCCGGCATTCAATAATTTTCTTACCGTAGTCAATAGTCCCTGTTGTATAGACTCATAGAGAGAAGTAGAAGCCCAGATTTCGCCACACACTTTATTTATTTTTTCAAATTCATCAGTAGATTCTACACATTCGAATAGGAATGGCCCGATACACGAGTTCATAGTACTCTGTATGTTTCTTTCAAAAAGATAATTGTTGATTACGATCAAACAGACTTTTAGTTTATTTGCTTCTTGAGGAGCATGTACTCTGAGCCAATTATAGCGGTTATAATGATCCATCCTAGCCATTCTAGAAAGTCCCGAAAACATCATTTCTTCAAGCGTATCTTTTTCCCAGGGATTTATGTCAGTTTTATTGAAAGGATTCAGTGATGTTTTTACATTTGCGGCTTCTGCACATTTGATGGTCATTTGAAGAATAAGGAGATAATCTTCGGAATCATCAACAAATGCTGAGAAATCATGATAATTTCTAGCTGAAATAGCACGTTCAAAATTTTGTCTTATATCAATAACTTCATCCACAACGGTTCTCCAAGCGTAAATTTAAACGAATTAGGTCTACGGGATTATGCCATAAAAACCCTAGATTTTGGGGGAATTGAAGGAGATCCTTCGACTCGCTACACTCGCTCAGGATGACAAAATCACACCCTCGTAAAGCGCTCTACATTCCCCAACCAGCGCTGGATGATAAGCGGGATAACCGGTGAATTTTTTACTAACAACTCATCTGCTGTCTTTTGAATTTGATTGAACAGATGCTTATCTCGTTGCAGATCCGCTACGCGCATTTGGATATCGCCCGTTTGTCTAGTACCTAATAATTCACCGGGGCCCCGTAATTCTAAGTCTTTTTCAGCAATAACAAATCCATCCTGAGACTCACGCATGACCTTTAAACGTTCTTGAGCAAGATGGGATAACGGCTCTTGAAATAATAAAATACAATGACTTTCTTTACTGCCTCGCCCTACACGTCCTCGCAATTGATGCAATTGCGCTAAACCCAATCTTTCAGGATTTTCAATGATCATGACGCTTGCATTGGGAACATCAACACCCACTTCTATTACAGTCGTGGCAACGAGAAGATCAATTTTTCCTGATTTAAATTCAGCCATAATTTTTTCTTTTTCAGAATTTTTAATTTTGCCGTGTATTAATTTTATATTTAATTCTGGAAGAGATTTTTTTAATAATTCTTCTGTTGTCTGAGCTGCGCGATATTGTAATACATCGGATTCTTCTATCAGTGGGCAGACCCAATATATTTGCCTTTTTTCATGATGGGCTTTTTTTATTCTTTCTATGATTTCGTCACGACGTGAGTGATTAATTAAAACTGTTTTTATAGGCGTTCGGCCTGGCGGTAATTCATCAATAATAGATGTTTCTAAATCTGCATAGAAAGTCATTGCTAATGTTCTGGGAATTGGCGTTGCGGTCATCACTAATTGATGGGGAAAGCTGCCCTTTTTTTGCAGGGCTAATCGTTGTTCAACACCGAATCGATGTTGCTCATCAATAATAATTAATCCTAATTTATTATATTCAACAGTATCTTGAAATAAGGCATGAGTACCAATGGCTATAATTTTAGGGTTATTTTTTAATGCTTCTAAATTGGCCTGTTTGTTTTTTGCGGTGGCTTTTCCACGAAACAATAAAACTGTAATATTAAAATCACCAAACCATTTTGAGAAATTAGCAAAATGCTGTTCGGCTAATAATTCTGTCGGCGCCATCAACGCCACTTGATGATTATTTTCCAAAGCGGTTAAAGCAGCTAATGCTGCAACAACGGTTTTTCCGGATCCGACATCGCCCTGCACTAATCGCATCATCGGATGTGGTTTAGATAAATCAGCTTGAATTTCTTTGATAACTCTAGCTTGAGCTTTAGTTAATTTAAATTTTAATTGCGCCAAGAATTTATTCTCAAGATCTTTATTGGATTTGAAGATAGGTGAAACATTAAGCAATAATTTTTGACGCTTTTGACGCAAACTCAAATGATGCGCCAACAATTCTTCAAACGCTAGTCTAACTTGAGCTGGATGTTGTCTATTCTCCAATAATTCAATATTCGTGTTTGCATCAGGACGATGAACAAATCTAATAGCATCGTGAAGTAAAATATCTTGATCAGATAGAAAATCTTGGACATTATGGGGATTTAAAATCAGCAACGCTTGATCTGTCATTTTGCGCCAATGATATTGCGTTAAACCCTCTGTTGTTGAATAAATAGGGGTAAGATTTTTTTCAGGCGGTAAGTTATTATTAATTTGATATTCAGGATGAATTAAATTATATCCCTTTGTGCCATATTTAATCTCGCCAAATGCACGAATCAACGTACCATTTTCTAATTGATCTTGTTGTTGCTGCGTCATATGAAAAAATCGAAGATAAATCGAACCTGAATTATCTGAAATAATATACGTAAATTGCGACGGCTTACGTGGACGACGCGTAATTTGAACATCCGTTATTTTTCCCTCAATAACAACCCAATCACCAGGACGTGCCTGTCGAATCGGCGTTATCCGCGTTCTGTCTTGATAGCGATAAGGAAGATAAAATAAAATATCTTGAATAGTTAAAATCCCGCACTTTTCTAATAATTTTGCGAGTTTAGGGCCAACACCTTTTAAATATTGGCAGGGGATTTGCGACAAAAGTCGATGAGCTGTGGTATCCATTCTTCTATTGCCTTGTTTGCAGCGTCGACGCCACCTTCAGGATCATTTGACGTCGTCGGAATCGCATAATTAAAATAACGGGTTCGAATAATATTTCCACTTACTTGATTAATTAATTGTGCTTGAAGTGTAACCCGGTACACGCTGGGTTTTTGTGTAAAATCTTGCTGCATATTTAATATACGCACATCGAGTCGCTCATCTACATTTCCACCAAAGGGTGCTTGAACAACGGCATGAAATCTTCCTGAACGTGAAAGCGCTTCTGCAATGATGGGTTCTAACATTTGAGCAGGTGGCGCTGCCCACTGATTTTGTGAAAAATAATTAATACGCGATGAGGATAAATTATATGCCATTTGATCGGTGCTTAACCATCGAGGTGCGGTGGGGACAGAGACCAATAAGTTTTTCTTTGCATTCGTTGATACCGATTGTGCAGTACCTTGTGAAGGACTGGATAGTAAATAAGTTATGTTGGATTGTGTTTTTACGGGTTGGAGCACGCATCCACCCAGCAAAACAACACTGCCTAACAAAATACTATTGCGTTTTATGCCATGCATCATATAAGTTATTTCTCCCCGGGACCTAAAACTGGTTTAGCCTTACCGCGAATTAATACGCTGGGATTTTGCTTTACTTCTTGCGTAATATTTTGAAGATTGGATAACACACCCTGCATTTGAGTTAACGTTTCAGGCAAACGTTGCCCGCCCAATTGATTCATGTCTTGTAAAGTTTGTTTAAGTAGTAATTGATTTTGAGGGCTTAATGTTGAACTTAGCTGCTTACTGAGCGTATCCATATTACTTAATAAATGTGTTACCGCTGTATCAATTCTGACCATTGTTGATGGCGTAGAAGGAATGACGGGGTACTTTTTTCCCGCCTGAACTGTTAACGGTTGCGCGCCAACCAACGACCCACCATTTAGTCCGATATACGCCACACCCGTTACACCTTGGCTACGTAACGTTGCCGTGGTATTTGTCGTGATAGGCGTGCCTTCTTCAATTTTTAATAATAATTTAACTTGTTGTGTATTTTTTAGGTTTATCTCAATTTTTGCGACATTACCTACATTTACGCCATTATATTTTACGGGCGCATTCGGAGACAATCCATCCACTGATTCTGTCATGTATACCCTGAAATAGTCATAACTGACACGACTCAACCCTGACGAAAGCCATAACGGAAAAATAATCGCAGCAATGCCCAAAAGAATGACAAACAATCCCACTAAACCATAATTAACGCGCGATTCCATCACCCTCTCCTCGCTTTACGCGCTCTGTATGAAAATACGTATAGATATCTGGATTTTTATTTGCTTTTAATTCTTCATAAGTGCCTGACGCCAACACCTTACCCTCACCTAAAAAAATAATTTTATCGACGATGCTCGATAATGTAATCAACTGATGCGTGACCATCACAATCGTTAAACCCAATGATTCCCGCAATGACCAAAATAAATTATCTTGTATAGCCGTATTTTTAGGATCCAATCCCGAACTGGGTTCATCTAAAAACAATAATTCTGGATTTAACGCAATGGCTCTCGCCAATGCCACTCGTTTTTGCATCCCACCGCTTAGTTCAGACGGCAGTTTATCAGAAACATCCGGCTCGAGCTCAACCGACGCCAATTTTTTCAACACTGTCGTTTTAATTTCTTTTTCTGACCAATTCGTAAATCGCCGCATGGGAAATGCAATATTTTCAAATGCACTTAACGAACTAAATAATGCACCGCCTTGATATAAAACACCTACACGCCGTAAAAAATCAAATAACCCTTTTTCAGACATTTTAGATTGGGGTTTTCCAAATAATTCAATATAACCACCCGTCGGTTTTAACAAAGACAATATTTCACGTAATAAAACGGATTTGCCACAACCACTGCCACCGACGATCGCAACAATTTCGCTTTTCTTCACCGAAAAGCTCACGTCTTTGTGCACCCACGCACCACCTAAATACGTTTTTAATTTGTCGACGACAATAATATTAGTCACAGTTTTAACCAGCTAAATAGAACAGAAAATACTGCATCAACGACTATAATAAAAAATATAGATTGCACAACACTCTTTGTGGTTTCAACACCTACACTGTCACCGCTGCTTGTGACTTGAAATCCGCGAAATGCACCAATACACGAAATCACTAAACCAAATAACGGCGTTTTAATCATGCCCGTATAAAAATATCTTACGGGTACTGCCTGATAAAATCGCTCAATAAAATCCCTATAGCTGACATGTAACATGGTTTTTGAAATCAGCATGCCACCCAACAATCCAAAGCCAATTGACCAAATCGTTAATAATGGCAATACAAGAACCAGTCCCATCAATTTTGGCAAAACTAAAATTTCACTGGGCTTAACGCCCATGGTGCGTAACGCATCAATTTCTTCGCGAATTTTCATGGTGCCTAATTGCGCGGTAAATGCAGAACCGCTTCTGCCTGCCACTATAATGGCTGTCATCAATGGCGCAAATTCACGCAAAATAGACAAACCCAATAAATCAACAATGAAAATATTGGCGCCATAATTTTTTAATTGCAACCCCATTTGATACGTTAAAGTCATGCCAATTAAAAACGACAGCAAAGCAATAATCGGCAATGCATAGACACCCGAGTTTTCTATGACACTTAAAATACTTTTGACGGGGATGTATTTAGGCTTGCGCAATACATGAAAAAACGTAACGGCTACTTCGCCTATAAATTCCAAAAAACGGATAAGCTCTAAGAACATTTGCGTTGTAGTCATTCCAAGACGAACCAATATATTAGACAAACGAAAAGTCTCCTTGGATATATTGCATGAGACTTAACGCAGCAAGTGCTGCCGTTTCTGTCCGTAATATTCTATGGCCTATTTTAACAGAATGAAATCCATGTTCTACAGCCAGCTTAATTTCACTGTC
>JANRJR010000066.1:0-66290 GCA_033763845.1 Gammaproteobacteria bacterium
TTTGGCATCAGCATTTTTATTTTGTAATAAATACGCAAAACCTAATTTCAAACTGGCTTCTTTGGATTTATCACTTTTCGGGTATTTTTTAATCACGGTATCAAATTCGCTGACTGCAGCTTTAACCGATTTATCGTCGCCCTTTAATAAATAAATTTGCCCTAACCAATAATGCGCATTCGGTGCATTTTGACCATCGGGATATTTATCTAAATATTTTTTCATCCCAGCAATACCTGCAGCATTTTTTTGTTCGCGAATATTTTTATACGCGGCGTCATATAATTTTTTTTCTGCTTCTGAATCTGTAGGATTATTTGAATCTTTCGAATCTGTGGCAGTACTCGTCGTAGTAGCAGGAATCGCTGCAGGCTGCGCATCTGACAAACGCTTATCTAAATCTGCATATTGACTGGTGGTTTGCGATTGCACTGTTTGCAAAGTATGTGACAACACTTGCACTTGACCCTGTAAATCTTGAATTTGTTGTTCCACACGACTCATTTCGTTAACCAAATCAATTTGATTCATCGCTGAAATTTGTCGCTCTAACACTGCTACGCGTTGATCAATAGTTAAAGTAGAAGTAGATGTCGTCGCTGCTGCAGATGAATTATTCGCAGCAGTAGCAGTAACTGGTGTAATAGCAACCACTGGCGCATTGTCTGCAAATACCAAAGGTGAAGCTAAAAAACTCAATAAAATTAATTTCTTAACAGAACTTTTCAACATAATTGTAGCCTCGTATTTATCAACCCCTCTCCCCATGTGTGAGAGAGGGATTGGGGTGAGGGTAAAAACTAGTGTGACCCATATTTCATATCAACACGACGATTCTGCGCATCTTCATCTGAGATGGGCTTTTCAGAACCATAACTAATTGTGCTTAATTGATTTTTGCTTGCACCGTCTAATAATAATGTTTGTTTCACAGCATCGGCACGGCGCTGACCTAACGCTAAATTGTATTCACGGCTTCCGACGCGATCGGTATTGCCTTGTAATTCTGCTTTTGCAGACGGATGCGAAATTAAATAATGCGCTTGCACTTTAATCGACGGCAAATCAGAACTGTGCACAACACTTTGATTAAAATCAAAGAAATAACGTTGATCAGCACCTGGCACCATTGCGTTTGGATTCGTTAATCCGCTATCACCGTCACCATAATTTCCTACACCACTCGTTTGAATTCCTGCCGTACCATCATCCACCGGCGCACCTGCTCCACTTCCCGTGGTCGAACAACCGGCTAACATTGCAGCGACTGCACTTACTGCTAATAATTTCTTCAGCATAATTAAACTCCTGTTAGTTCAAAATTAATTCAAAAAAGGTGACCACACGGGCTCTTGTACTTTGCCAACGTCTGAGGGTAATGCTAACTTAATTCTGCCGTCAGTGGAAACAATCGCTAATTGTCGATCGCCGCCTGACTTCTTCGCAAAAATAACCATCTGACCATTCGGTGAAAAACTGGGCGATTGATCATTACCTGAATTATCCAACGTCAAATAAGCACCGGTTTGCAAATCTTGCAAACCAATTCCATAACCATTGGTATTATCGCCAACATGTAACATCACAATTTGATTTCCATCGGGTGAGAAAGACGCGCGTGCATTATATGTTCCATTATATGACACACGTTCTGTTGAACCATTTGGCAATACTTTTCGATAAATTTGCGGCGAGCCACCTCTGTCAGAGGTAAACAAAATAGACTGGCCATCCGGTGAAAAACTAGGCTCTGTATTAATGGCGTTACCAGATGTAATTTGTTGTAAGGATTTTGATGCTAAATTCATTAAATAAATATTTGCCACACCTGATTTAGATAACACTAACGCTAAACGATTATTGTTGGGCGAAAATGCCGGCGCACCATTTACACCCGGAAAATGACTTAATAAAGTTCGCGAGCCATTCGCAACATTTGACATAAAAATTTCAGGGCTGCCATTTTCAAATGAAACATACGCAATATGACGCCCATCTTTTGACCATGCTGGCGACATAATGGGTTGAGGTGAATTTAAAATGGGTTTGGGATTATATCCATCATAATCTGCAACATCTAAAGAATAACGACCATTATGAACTAACACATACGCAATACGTGTTGAAAAAATTCCACGAATGCCCGTTAATGTTTGAAACACCAAATCGCTAATATGATGCCCTGCTTGTCGTATTTGATTTTTTGATACTGTCATTGTTTGATTTAATAGCTGCTCATTATTTTTACCAAACAATTGAAAATTAATTTTATAACCTGACCAGGTTGTGGTCACAGTTCCTTTTAAAGTTGCATCGCCATTAGAAGAAACAGATTTAAATCGACCGGAATAATTCAAGTCGTTATTAATGACATTCGTCACATTCGGATCGTCATTCGTAAATTTATCAATAACGATAGGCATTGCGCCTGCGATACCTTGTGTGAGTGTTAAATTCATTTGTGCAAATGCTGGGATACAGAATAAAAATAAAATTAATAATAAAAGTTTGCGCATAATATCTCCTAACCCTCTAATAGTGATCCATCCGGCCTTACCGTCAATGTTATCGTTCTAAACGCATCAAATAAACTGGCATCTGTCGGCACGGGCAATGGCGATGCTTTATTTACCGCTGCTACCGCAGAATTATCCAGCACAGGATTTCCACTGGATTTTTTCACCGTCACTTGCAACACCACTCCACCCGGTGCAACACGAATATCCAATACACATGAAATATTTTTGGGTAAATGTTGCGGCACCAACCATTGTTCACTGATAGCTTGAATAATTGCCGCTTTATATTTATCTGCTAATCCCGGATTAATACTTGATGCTGTACTCGTTGTTGCTTTAGATGTCGTGGCAGCATGTGTACTCGCATTCTTAGATGATGTTGCAACTTTGGGCGCAGGCGTATGTGCTAATTGTTTTTGCATGCTGGCTTTTAATTGTTGTTCTATTGATTGTTTCATTGCAGCTGCCTTCGCTGCTGCAGCTTGTTGAGCAGCTTTTTCTGCCGCTTGTTGCGCGGCTTGCTTTGCAGCTTGCGCTGCTTTTTCCGCAGAGAGTTTTTCTGCAGCGGCTTGCGCTGCCGCCTGAGCTGCTGCTTTTTGTGCAGCAAGTTGCGCAGCTTGTTGCTGTGCTAATAACGCTTGTTGTTTTTGAATAATCGCATTTTGATATTGTTGTAATGCAGACGAACTCACCGCTGTCGCTTGAATAATATTTGGCTGCGACGCCGAAGGCATTCCACTTCCACTCAATGAAATACTGAAAATTAAACCCAACAAAATCACCGCATGTAAAATACACGACCCAATAAAATACGGTTTATTTATGTCTATTTCATTTGTCATCGAGAAGTCTTAGCCGGTTGAGTAACAAGCCCAACGTTCGAAGCACCGGCTTGTTGCAATAACACCATCGCTTGAACCACATTTCCATAATTTGCATTGTTATCACCTTTTACTAAAACAATAGGCTTTTGATTTTGCTGTTGTTCAGAACGAATTTGCGCAGAGACAATATTATGCAATGTCATCGGATCCACTGGCGTATTGGGATTCGCTGAAATATTTAAATAATAATTTCCCTTCACATCCACTGTCACAATAATTGGATGTGCTTTATCTGTCGGAATCGTTTGCGTTGCCGCTTTAGGTAGATGGATTTTTACACCTTGTGTTAATAATGGCGTAGTGACCATAAAAATAATTAACAATACCAACATAATATCGATATACGGCACGACATTAATTTCAACAATGGACGCCCGACGCCGTGATGACTTAGTGGTATTCATTTTCCGTAACCCTCGCATTGGTGTGGGCTTGACGATATAAAATACTGGAAAATTCTTCCTGGAATATTTCGTATTGATTTAAGACACGATCGACTTCGCTTGATAATCTGTTATAAAAAATAACCGCAGGAATGGCAGCAAATAATCCCATTGCCGTTGTCACTAATGCTTCTGACATGCCAGGTGCGACTGCTGCAATACTCGCTTGTGTTGCAGACCCTAACGTATGGAGTGCCGCAATAATGCCAATTACCGTCCCAAACAAGCCGACATAGGTACTGGTCGTTCCGACAGTCGCTAAAAACGGCAAATGCTTTTCGAGTTTTTCCGTTTCTTGCGAACGCGCAATACGCATCGCACGCGCGGCACCTTCCATCATAACCGCCGCTTGGATACCCGCTTGTTTACGCAAACGTGAAAACTCTTTGAATCCCGCCACAAAAATATTTTCCATGCCAGCTAAATCTTCTTCACGCGCGAGAGAGTTATAGAGCTTCGTAATATCCGAACCGGACCAAAATTCATCTTGAAAATAATTAATTTCAGCACGCGCTTGTTTAAGAGAGTACAGACGCTGAAAAATAAATGTCCAAGACATGATAGATGCAGACACTAATAATAAGACAACGCCTTTAATAATAATGCTGCTGTCCATAAAATAAGAAATAAAGGAAGTATCGAAGTTCATGCCGTGTGGATCTCCGAAAGAGAAATGGGATTAGGAATTATAACACTCTAGCAGGCGCCAATCCAAAATGCTCATACGCTGACTTTGTCGCCACTCTACCCCTTGGCGTACGCGCCATAAACCCTTGTTGAATTAAATAGGGCTCGATGACATCCTCAATAGTTCCACGCTCTTCACTGATCGCCGCGGATAAACTTTCAACACCGACCGGACCACCGTCAAATTTTTCAATTAACGCTAATAATAATTTTCGGTCCATCAAATCAAAGCCATGAATGTCCACTTCTAATAAATTCAATGCTTGGTCAGCCACTTTTTGTGAAATTTCACCATTGGCTTTAACTTGCGCATAATCTCTTACGCGTCTTAATAATCTATTGGCGATTCGAGGCGTGCCTCGGGATCGTCTAGCAATTTCTTTAGCACCCGACTCATCTATTTTAACGCCTAAAATATGCGCAGAGCGTTTTACGATAAACGCTAAATCAACCATATTATAAAATTCTAATCGCTGGACTATTCCAAAACGATCTCGCAATGGCGATGTTAATAATCCTGCTCGTGTTGTTGCACCTACTAAAGTAAATGGCGGTAAATCTAACTTTATTGATCGCGCCGCGGGCCCTTCGCCGATCATAATATCCAACTGATAATCTTCCATTGCGGGATATAAAATTTCTTCGACAACGGGGCTTAATCTGTGAATTTCATCGACGAATAAAACATCTCTCGGCTCGAGATTAGTTAATATCGCAGCTAAATCGCCGGCTTTTTCTAAAACAGGTCCTGACGTTTGTCTTAACTTAACACCCATTTCATTCGCAATAATATGCGCCAATGTTGTTTTTCCTAATCCTGGCGGTCCAAAAATTAGCACATGATCCAAAGCTTCTTTGCGTGAACGCGCTGCGCCAATAAATATTTCTAATTGCTCACAAACCGTGGGTTGGCCTTTATATTCGTTCAGTGTCGATGGCCGCATCGCGCGATCATATTTTTCTTCTTCCGTTGTGACAGCAACGGCTGAAATTAATCTATCTTCTTCGATATTATCCATCATACGGTCTGCATCCTCTTAAGCGCTAATCGAATTAAATCTTGACTGGTATGTTGCGCAGTATCAATACCTTGTAATAAACGCGACGCTTCTTGTGGTTTATAACCCAGCGCAATTAATGCACTCACGGCATCTTGTTCTGAAGATTTTATGGTAATGGCAAAACTGTGATCACGCATTTCGATTATTAATCTTTCTGCGGTTTTTTTACCGACGCCAGGTAATTTGACTAAGCTATTACTGTCGCCGTTATTGACACAACGCGTGAATTCGTCGGGCGAAACGCCAGATAAAATGGTCAATGCTAATTTTGGCCCTACACCATTAACTTTTAAGAGCGCTCTAAATAATGCACGCTCTTCTTGCGTATAAAAACCGCATAATAATTGCGCATCTTCACGCACTATAAAATGGGTAAATAACGTAATAGCTTGATTAATTTCAGGTAATTGATAAAACGTATTCATGGACGCTTGTACTTCATAACCCACGCCATTGACATCAATCAACAAATTCGGCGGTTGTTTTTCGACTAGAATTCCGCGTAATCGCCCTATCATTTCGTAATCTCCCGTGACGCAAACCTGTAATATTTAAAATATTGCCCAAACCTCTACTGTTTGCATGACAAATGGCAACCGCTAATGCATCTGCTGCATCGGCTTGCGGTTGCCCGGTTAAATTCAATAATTTACAAATCATATGCTGAACTTGTTCTTTTTTTGCAGCTCCGTAGCCTACGACAGATTGCTTAATTTGTCGTGCCGAATACTGTGAAACCGTTAAGCCTTTTTGTGTCATCGCAACAATGGCCGCACCCCGCGCTTGTCCTAATTTTATCGCAGAGCCCGGATTATTGTGCATGAAAATTTGTTCGATAGCAGCCTCATGCGGAGAATATTTTTCAATGACCGTTTGAATGGCAGAAAAAATTTGATTCAAATTTTCATTAGCGCATGAAGATTTTAGACGAATGCAACCGCTGGTAATATATTTCTGATGATGTTTATGAATTTCAATAATCCCAAACCCTGTAATACGCGATCCCGGATCAATACCCAATATGCGCGTTACCATTCGGCGTTAGAGTAAACATTTTGAACATCGTCTAATTCTTCCAACATATTTTGTAGCCGTTCCATTTTTTCAACTTCTTCGCCATCTAATTTTATTTTAGTACTTGCAACCATGGTAATTTCAGCATCTACCGGAATCAATTTATTTGCTATTAATTTTTCTTTGATTTTTTCAAAATTATCAGGGCTGGTGATAACTTCAATGGACTTATCGTCATTCGTAATAATATCATCAGCTAAATCCAAGGCAATTTCCATGATTTGATCTTCAGATGCACCGGGCGCGAATAATATTTGGCCCTTTTGGGCAAATAAATAATTGACAGATCCCGTGGTTCCTAAATTTCCACCGCATTTCGTAAAGGCAAATCTGACTTCAGAAACCGTGCGATTTTTATTGTCAGTTAAACACTCAACTAATACTGCAACACCATTAGGACCATAACCTTCATAGGAAATTTCTTCCATATTTTGGCCTTCGAGACCACCAATACCTTTTTGGATAGCACGATTAATAACGTCTTTCGACATATTTGCAGACAGTGCTTTATCGATGCCCAATCGTAATCGCGGATTTGAATTGGTATCACCGCCTCCCATTCGAGCAGCAACCGTAATTTCACGAATTAATTTCGTGAATAATTTTCCACGTTTTGCGTCTTGTGCGCCTTTACGATGTTGAATGTTTGCCCATTTACTGTGACCTGCCATATTATTTCTCCTCTTAAGATGTCATCCTGAGCGAGCGGAGCGAGTCGAAGGATCTTGTGTTAAACATTTAGAACCAGATCCTTCGCTTCGCTCAGGATGACAACTATGAACCCATATAAAGTGTTTTAATTTCTACAAACTCATGTATTCCATACTTCGATCCTTCGCGCCCAATGCCTGATTCTTTTACGCCACCAAATGGCACAAATTCCGTTGAAATGGTTCCGCTATTAATTCCTACCATGCCGTATTCTAATTGTTCTGCAACACGCCATACACGGTGAATATTTTGGCTATAAAAATACGTGGATAATCCATACTGTGTGGCGTTGGCTTTATGAATAACATCTACTTCATCATGAAAAGAAAATACGGGTGCCATAGGTCCGAATGTTTCTTCGTGTGCACATAACATATCCATGGTTACATCACGTAATACAGTTGGCTCAAAATACGTTTTACCTAATTTATCTCGTTTTCCGCCACACAATATTTTTGCGCCTTTTTCAACAGCATCTTGAATATGCGATTCGACTTTTTTTACCGCTGCTTCATTAATTAACGGTCCTTGCTCAACGTCAGTTAAACCATCGCCAACACGTAATTTCTTAACAGCTTCTGTAAGCTTATCGACAAAAAGATCATAAATATTTTCTTGAACGAATATCCTATTGGCGCACACACACGTCTGCCCCATATTTCTAAACTTGCTGGCGATAACACCCGTCACCGCTGCATCAATATCTGCGTCGTCAAAAATAATAAATGGTGCGTTTCCCCCTAATTCCAACGAGATTTTCTTAATAGTCGACGCACATTGCGCCATTAATTGTTTGCCAATTTCTGTGGATCCCGTAAATGAAATTTTTCGAATCAATTCATTTTTCGTAAAAATATCGCCAATTGATTTTGCATCACCTGTGACAATATTAATTACGCCTTCGGGGATACCCGCTTTAATGGCTAATTTAATTAATTCAATTGCAGTCAGTGGTGTTAGAGAAGATGGCTTAAGCACAACAGCACATCCGGCTGCTAACGCTGGCGCAACTTTACGCGTAATCATTGCGCACGGGAAATTCCACGGAGTAATTGCACCAACAACGCCAACGGGTTGTTTAATCACAACAATATGGTGATTTGGAACAGGCGCGGGGATCTCATCACCATAAATACGTTTTGCTTCTTCGGCAAACCATTCGACAAAACTCGCGCCATATTGGATTTCGCGTTTCGCTTCTGATAATGGCTTGCCTTGTTCCGTGGTTAATATTTTTGCGAGTGAATCGGTATTTTCTAGAATTAAATCATTCCATTTACGTAATAAATTTGCACGTGCTTTAGGTGTTTCTTTTCGCCATTGTAAAAAAGCCGCGTACGCTTTTTGAATGACATTTTCAACAACTTCTTTATTCATATTTTCAACACTGCCGACGACGTTGCCGGTGGCCGGATTATAAATATCTATTGTAGTAACCATACCGCTGCTAACCCCGCTGCAAATCCAAATAAATGCCCTTCCCACGAAACGCGCTCTTCTTGTGGAAATAAACTCAAGAACAAACCACCAAAATAATAGACAACTAACCCCGCCAATACCCACGTGGCAACAGACGGATGCATATACGCTTCAACCATTAAATAACTAAAATATCCCATAATCACACTGCTCGCGCCAATATGTACTCCGGGTCGCCCAAACAACCAAATCGCTGTTCCAGAAATGGCAACGATGATGAGCGTCACATCCATGAAAGTCTTTTCACCTGAAATCAATAAAAAACAACTCAACGCAAATAACGGAATTGAATTAAAAAACAAATGGGAAAAACTACTGTGCAGTAATGGCGACAACGGAATGCCAATAATCCCAAACAAATCACGCGGTACAATCCCAAAAAAATTCAAGCGGTAACCTAATAAATAATTCAAAACCTGGATAACCCACAGTGCCAAAATAATTTCTAATGATTGGTAGACATTGACTTGAAGAGAATTAAGCAACTGCTGCAACTGAAAAATAAATTGATTAAGCATAGGCTTCTCGACTTTAAGCTATCCAAAAGTTCCGTTAGAATAACCGAATGAACTCATCAACTCTACTGGATTCTCTGAACAACGCGCAACAGCAGGCTGTGTCCGCCCCGCTCTCGCACCTCTTAATTTTAGCCGGCGCCGGCAGCGGCAAAACGCGCGTGTTAGTACACCGCATCGCCTGGCTTTTACAAGTAGAACAATCCTCACCAGCAAACATTTTGGCCGTCACATTCACCAACAAAGCCGCCAATGAAATGCGGGCTCGCATCGAAGAATTGTTGAACATCTCAACCCAAGGCATGTGGGTCGGGACTTTTCACGGCTTAGCGCATCGATTATTACGCGCACATTGGGCAGAAGCAGGATTACCTCAAAATTTTCAGATCATCGACAGCGATGATCAAAGCCGTTTAATCAAACGCATTATTAACAGCATGGGATTAGACGACAAACAATGGCAACCCAAACAAATCCAATGGTTCATCAATGCAAAAAAAGACGAAGGACTTCGTCCTCAACACGTTAAAGATCATGGCGATGTTCATACAAAAACTTTAATTAAAATTTATCAGCAATACGAAGAAATTTGTCAGCGCAATGGTTCTGTGGATTTTGCAGAATTATTATTGCGCGCACATGAATTGTGGCAACAACGTCCTGATGTGTTATCCCATTATCAAGAACGTTTCAAACATATTTTGGTGGATGAGTTTCAAGATACCAATACGATTCAATATGCCTGGATCCACGCACTCGCGCAAAAAAACAGCTTTTTAATGGCCGTCGGTGATGATGATCAATCCATTTATGGCTGGCGGGGTGCAAAAATTGAAAATATGCGAAAACTTGAACGCGATTTTTCACCTATTCTCACTATCAAACTCGAACAAAATTACCGCTCCACAGGAAATATTCTTCAAGCCGCCAATGCATTAATCTCAAATAATTCGGACAGATTAGGCAAAAATTTATGGACCGACGGAAACGCCGGCGAAAAAATTTCGCTTTATGCGGCATTTAATGAAATCGATGAAGCGCGTTTTATTGTCGATAAAATTCGCCAAAATATTGGCCGTTATATTGATTGCGCGATTTTATATCGTTCCAACGCACAATCCCGCGTAATAGAAGAGTCCTTAATCCAAGCGGGTATCCCTTACAGAATTTATGGGGGCTTACGATTCTTCGAGCGCGCAGAAATCAAAGATGCGCTCGCGTATTTACGATTAATTTCGAATCCGCATGATGACACCGCTTTTGAACGCGTAGTGAATTTACCCACCCGAGGCATTGGTGATTCCACGCTGACTATTATCCGAACGCATGCACGCGCACAAAAAATTTCGATGTGGCAAGCATCACATGAAATTATTGGTTTACAACAATTAAGCTCACGCGCACAAAGTGCAATGCAGTTATTTTTAGATTTAATTATCTCCATTAAGTCCGAAGCGGCTGAATTAACACTGCCAGAATTAACGGATCACGTATTACACAAGTCTGGCCTGCGCGAACATTTTCGCCAAGAAAAAGGCGAAAAAGCTCAAACGCGCATAGAAAACTTAGAAGAATTAATTTCTGCCACAAGACAATTTATTGAAGAAGCCGATGGAGATATGTCTCCACTCGATGCATTTTTAGCAAACGCCGCATTAGAAGCGGGTGAATCACAAAGCAGTGACTCACCCGATTATGTCCAATTGATGACATTGCATTCTGCAAAGGGCTTAGAATTTCCGACGGTATTTTTAGCCGGCGTTGAGGAAGGATTATTTCCCCACCAAATGTCGTTAGAAGAACCCGGCCGTTTAGCGGAAGAGCGACGCTTATGTTATGTGGGCGTCACGCGTGCAAAACAAAAATTATTTTTAAGCTATGCCGAAACACGACGCATGCATGGCAATGAACATTATCATCGCCCCTCGCGATTCTTAAATGAAATCCCGAAAGAATTACTACAAGAAGTTCGCATGAAAACACAAGTGTCTCGCGCTGCTCCTTCTTATGGTAGTAATACTTTTACATCGACATCATCTTCTCCACGCGCATCTTATGGCTCGAGTTCACAACCGCAAGAAATTAACGGTTTAAGATTGGGTCAGCGTGTTATGCACCCGACGTTTGGTGAGGGCGTAATTTTGAGTTACGAAGGCCAAGGCAATCATGCGCGTATTCAAGTAAAATTCTCACAAGTCGGCGCGAAGTGGTTAGTGGCAGCGTATGCAAAATTAGAGCCGATGTAATTTTTATGACTCTTGAATTTTTTCGCCAACATTGCCCTCCTAAAGTCGGACAATATTATTTAAATGTTATGTGCCTCACCTCTTTGTTGCATTTCTTCAATGAACGAACCCCTCTCAGCTTCTCTCTGGCTTGCACACTAGCCGTCATTACCATAAACCACGGCATTAAAGCTTATGGAACACCGGATGAGCCAGATGACCGCCCTCCTCAGAAATTCGCTTTGACGTAATTTATCCACAAAATACCGCGAGAAATATTAACGGAATGATTGGACGAATTAACGGGACGAGAAGAATCTCGCCCCTACGTGTCCGTTATTTTATCGTAATGCCAATGCGAATGTTTTTTGGGACGCGATGTATCGCGCCCCTACGTGTAATTGTAGGGGCGACATTCATGTCGTCCCGGAAAAAATTATTGCGTTATGAATAACACAAGAGTATAAATTGCAAAAATAATTTTTTGTTTTTTTATGTTGTTTAATTTAATAAGAAGGATTTGTGCATGTTGATTTCAGCTAATCTACAAAAACGCAAAACCATGTTGCGTTTACCATACTACGATTATTCGTCTTTCGGGTTTTATTTTATTACCATCTGCACACGTCTGAGAGAAAATTTTTTAGGTAAAATTGATGATCATAAAATGATTTGTTCTGATATGGGTGAAATTGTAACGAAATGTTGGAATGAAATTCCTGAATATTTTGATGACGTTCTGCTCGATGAATTTGTTGTAATGCCTAATCACATCCATGGAATTCTCGTAAGACCTACTTTGACAAGAGAAGAAATGAATGCAATTCAACAACAAAAAAATGAACGTCATGAGGGGCCGGGAAGATTTGGTTCACATTTGTCGACCATTGTCGGATCCTTCAAGGCAGGTTGTACTCGAATCATTAATAAAATGAAGGGCGAAATGTATTTTGGGTGGCAGCGTGGATATTACGAACATATTGTCAGAAATGAACAATCATTGCATAAAATTAGGGAATATATTCGACTAAATCCGTCAACATGGGAATCAGATAAAAATTTTAAATGTTGAATCAGGACGAGATGACAACATATATATCCGGGACGACATGAATGTCGCCCCTACAATTACACATAGAAGCATTTACGTTAGCATCACCATAAAATAATAGACACGTAGGGGCGTGATTTATCTCGTCCCGTTAATACGTCCAATCATCCGGAATATACATACAAAAGCCACCCCTTTTTGCCGGTTTTTCGTGTAAAATACCCCAACATTGAGAATCAGTATGAGAAGACACCATGCACCAACGAACAGCAAAAAAGGCAATACCCAAACAAGCGCAACTGCGCAGATCGGCTGAAGCCCAAGAAACCATGGGTAATTTGAGCAAAAAAAAACAACGACCGCCGAAACATTTTTTTCACGCATCTCGTTCCTCTGCACCTGCTTATTGGGAAAAACTTATTCTTAATTGGAATAATTATTCCATCGCACAAAAAATTGCTGTTATTACGGCAGGATTAGTATTAAGTGGCGTTGCGGTTTATTTAGCCGTTGGGCTAGCACAAAGTGTTTATGCAAACATGTCTGCGGAATTAGATACGCCGCATAAAACACGCGAGCCCTCTGTATTTACACGAATTGATCGTGCGCTGAGTTTTCCGGTGGCACATGCTAGACCCTTACCTCAAAAAAGTAAGATGCACGAGTCATATCCTGAATTTACAGAAGGAACTGATGAGCACGACGCAGATATCAAAAAAGAAATGGCAAAAGGTTTTCGTGCTATTGATGATGCTTTATACGATTTTCTTCAAACTCCTTCCGAGAAAAGCAAAGTTGTTGCGCTTTTTGAGGCGCATACTCAGTCAAGTATTTTTAAAAATCTTATAATGGCTTATCTCACCGTGTTTTCACGTGAAACACATACGCGCATCACAATCATTCATGAATTAAGTGCATCAGAAACAAATGATCAACAACTTACGATGCTGCATCAGAATATGCGAACGTTTCGTAAATCATCTGCTGTCTATCCCACCAGCCTTATAGAAAACCTGCTTGAACGAAATTGCTATAAACATAATATTCCTAACATTGCTCACAGAATCACAGGATTAGCAGTATGCGCAATTCAAGCTGCAGGCTTGTATGATTTTAACATCGCATTTGCGAATTCAGGGGAATCTACTTCTTTAGCGTTTCAAATATACGATGTTCGCTTTGATCACCTCTTCAATGGGCACCAAGTTGATTTGGAAAAGATCGATAACAAATTAACATCAATATTAAAACGTCAGCTTTCCTATTCCACACCAGATGACATCGTAGTAATTGTATCTGGTGAATTACACGGACGAGCCGTCTCCCTGACGCTGAATAATAGCAAGCATCCTCATCGTTTATTAAATCTTCGTGAGAAAGAAGCATACGCATTGAGAGATGCAGAAGTGAAAATGTCTATGGCAGGACAATGCCTAAAACCACTGAGCGAATGTCCACCTCGTGTTCAGAATTTGAAACAAACCTATCCTATTCGTTTTTGTATGGATGGCAAATATATAGCTGGAAAAAAATGTGACGAAACGTCGCATCGCTATTACTCAGACATAGATGAAAGAGAGGCTTTTGCCAGAGGAAAGGCTGTGATTCAGATTCCGCCGACACTTCCTGACCGTTACCCTCAAAAGCTCACGGATTTTTTTGCACCAAAGTCATCTATGAAAATGCTAAAAGCTAAATTAGAGCAAGATACAAAAAAGTCTGAAAAGAAAAATAACAGTCGAATGGAACTGTAAACTACACCCGGGATCCCAAATCCTGATCGCTCTCTTCGCCGTGTACTAAATGCGTTAATTCATTACATGAAATTACCTGATTATTTTGAATTTCAAACATCGCATTGACTTGAACTTCAATTTTTTTACCTGTGTCTTTTTTAATACCGCGCGCAATATGCAGCGTCGCAATTTTATTGCCTTCCTTTACAATATGCTTAAATTCAAATGACATTGAATGTAATGCAGACTTTAATGCACGAACGTGATCCAGAAATCCCGCATAATCCACTTTCTTGCCATCGACATATTGAATATAATCTTTCGAAAAATATTTCTCGCAAACGGCTTCATCAAAACCATCTTTCTCGAAAACGTGCGCAAATATTTCTTGAATCAATGTCATAACAATTCTGACTCCACCAAATTACCCTTCGTTTCTAACCAACTCTTACGATCCGGTACGCGCTTCTTCGCTAATAACATGTCTAACATGCCATCTGCATCATCACCATCTTTAATCGTTAATTGCACTAAACGACGCGTATCATATGACATTGTTGTTTCACGCAATTGAATCGGATTCATTTCACCCAAACCTTTGAAACGCTGAACATTAATTTTGCCTTTTTTATTTTCAGCAGCGAGTCTGTCTAATATGCCTTTTTTCTCTGCTTCATCTAACGCATAAAAGACTTCTTTGCCTTGATCTATGCGATATAGCGGCGGCATTGCAACATAGACATGTCCCTCTGTGACCAATTTCTTAAAATGTTTTAGGAATAATGCACATAATAATGTCGCAATATGTAATCCATCCGAATCCGCATCCGCTAAAATGCAGATTTTTCCATAGCGCAATGAACTTAAATCATCACTGCCCGGATCGACACCAATCGCTGTTGCAATATCGTGAATTTCTTCAGAACGTAATACTTCACCGTGTGATACTTCCCATGTATTTAATATTTTTCCTCGTAACGGCATGATGGCTTGACGCTCACGATCACGCGCTTGCTTTGCAGAACCACCCGCGGAATCCCCTTCCACTAAAAATAATTCGCCTTTCATGGGATCACTGGTTGAGCAATCCGCTAATTTTCCGGGCAATGCAGGGCCTGAGGTAATTTTTTTACGTTCAATTTTTTTCGCTAATTTTAATCGCGCTTGCGCGTTTTCTATGACTAACTTTGCAATTGATTCTGCTTGCGCAACATTTTGATGAAGCCATATAGAAAAAGCATCTTTAACAACGCCAGATACAAAAGCCGCTGTTTCTCTCGATGAAAGCCTTTCTTTGGTTTGACCTGAAAATTGCGGATCTTTCATTTTAACCGATAGAACATAACGACAATTTTCCCAAACGTCTTCGGGCGAAAGTTTTAATCCGCGCGGCAATAAATTACGCAACTCACAAAATTCACGCAAGGCATCCGACAATCCTGTACGCAATCCATTAACGTGCGTACCGCCTTGCGCAGTTGGAATTAAATTGACATAGCTTTCGGTAATGGATTCTTCAGGCTCGAGCATCCAGACCAATGCCCATTCTGCGGATTCATTTTCGCCTTTGAAATTTCCGACGAACGGTTCTTCCGGTAAGCACGGTGATTTGCCAATCCCTTCCATTAAATATGACGGCAAACCATTTTCGTATAACCATTCCGTCGTTTCGCCAGTATTTTCATCGAAAAATTCAATTTTTAATCCCGAACACAAAACCGCTTTTGCACGCAAGACTTGTTTAATTTTAGTAACAGAAAATTTAGGGTTATCAAAATATTTGGGATCTGGATAAAAATGTACGCTGGTTCCCGTATCGCGTTTATTCTCGGTATTTCCAATGGGTTTTAATTCTGAGGCTTTATCACCATTAGCAAACGACATGGAATAAATTTTGCCGTCGCGTTTCACTTCGACCGTTAATTTTTGCGAAAGTGCATTTACAACGGAAACACCTACACCGTGTAAACCGCCAGAGAAGGCATAGTTTTTGTCGGAAAATTTTCCGCCGGCATGCAATCGCGTCAAAATTAATTCCACACCTGACACTTTTTCTTCCGGATGTTTATCGACTGGCATCCCTCGGCCATTGTCTATAACTTCTAATGATCCGTCTTTATAAAGTTGTACACGTATTTTTGTCGCATAACCCGCAAGCGCCTCGTCGACACTGTTATCTAACACTTCTTGAAATAAATGATTGGGACGAGACGTATCCGTATACATTCCTGGTCTTTTTCGAACGGGGTCTAAACCACTTAAAACTTCAATCGCAGAAGCTGTATAATTTGTCATTTAACTATTTCCATTTCTGTTTCACTTCAAGTTCATGTAATTGCAACCATTGCACTGCAATAATCGTTGCGGCATTGTTAATTTCGCCGGTTTTTAATGCGTTATAAACAAATTCTTTAGGAAAAACATGCGCGCGAATATCTTCATGTTCATGTGATAATCCAAAAATTCCACCGGCCTTGGAAGAATCCACACGACCACAAAACAGACTAAATCGTCCTGTTGAAATTCCGGGGCTGGTCCAATATTCACACATGGGAATTAAATCAATCACTTCACAACCGGCTTCTTCTTTACTTTCACGATGCGCGACTTCTTCAATGGATTCATTGGAATCAATAATTCCTGCAACTAATTCTAAAATCCACGGGCTTTTTTGTTCGAGTGTTCCCAAACGAAATTCTTCAATTAAAACGATTTCATCACGAATAGGATCAAACAATAAAACACCCACAGCAGCATGCGCATGAAACAACTCACGGATAACGACAGGACTCCAGCCTCCCGCAAATAAACGGTATTTTAATTGATATTTTAATAATTTCAGATGACCGTGATAGATCACATCGCTCTGAACGATTTCGATATCTTTTGACGATAGTTCTGGGGTGTGTTTCATTTCTTTAATGTCAGTTTATCCACTTTAAAGTCTACTTTTACAGCATCACCAGCCTGGAATTTACCTTCTAATATGTCTTTCGACAAGGGATTTTCTAACAATTGTTGAATGGTCCTCTTCAAAGGACGCGCACCGAACACCGGGTCATACCCTGCTTCAGCAAAATGATCCAATGCTTTCTCAGATACTGATAATTTAATATCCTTATCTGCAAGACGTTTTTGTAAATGCGCAATTTGAATCGTCGCGATATTTCGAATTTGATCTTTTTCCAAGGGATGAAATACGACACATTCGTCTAACCGATTAATAAATTCGGGTCTGAAATGTTGGGCAACGATATTCATCACCGCTTCTTTCATCGCAGGATAATTTTTCTCACTCGCTAAATCTTGAATAACTTGCGAACCCAAATTTGATGTCATCACTATTACAGTATTTCTGAAATCTACAGTTCGACCTTGACCATCGGTTAATCGCCCATCATCTAAAACCTGCAATAAAATATTAAACACATCATGATGAGCCTTCTCTATTTCGTCTAATAATATTAAAGAATAGGGGCGGCGACGCACGGCTTCCGTTAAATATCCACCCTCTTCGTAACCGACATATCCTGGAGGCGCACCAATTAATTTCGCGACGGAATGTTTTTCCATGAATTCAGACATATCAATTCTGACCATAGCATCTTCGGTGTCGAATAAAAATGACGCTAACGCTTTGCATAATTCTGTTTTACCCACTCCAGTAGGTCCCAAAAACATAAACGATCCAATCGGTCGGTTCGGGTCAGATAATCCTGCGCGTGATCTTCTAATAGCATTTGAAACGATATTTACAGCTTCATCTTGGCCTATTACACGCGCATGCAAATACTCTTCCATTTTTAATAATTTTTCGCGTTCGCCTTCCAGCATTTTAGATACGGGAATATGCGTCCACTTTGAAACAACTTCAGCAATTTCTTCATCGGTTACTCTGTTTCGTAATAAATGTTTTTCTTGTTTTTCTGCTTTCATGGCAGCTTGCAATTGCTTTTCCAATTCTGGAATTTTGCCGTATTGAATTTCAGACATTTTTGTTAAATCCGTTTTTCTTCGCGCCGTTTCAAGATCCATTTTCGCTTGTTCTAATTGTTCTTTAATATGTTGCGTGCCTTGCAGGGATGCTTTTTCGGCTTTCCAAATTTCTTCTAAATCCGCATATTCGCGCTCTAATTTTTTAATTTCTGTTTCCAATAATTCAAACCGTTTTTTAGAGGCGGGATCTGTCTCTTTTTTAAGCGCTTCGCGTTCTATTTTTAATTGAATTAGTCTTCGCTCTAATTTATCCATCGATTCCGGCTTGGAATCAATTTCCATACGAATTCGGCTTGCCGCTTCATCAATTAAATCAATCGCCTTATCTGGCAAATTTCTGTCAGTTATATAACGATGCGATAAAGTTGCTGCTGCAACAATTGCAGGATCAGTAATTTCCACACCGTGATGCACTTCATATTTTTCTTTTAATCCACGTAATATTGCAATCGATCCTTCAACACTGGGTTCTTCAACCAGTACTTTTTGAAAGCGCCTTTCTAAAGCAGCATCTTTTTCTATGTATTGTCTAAACTCATTTAACGTTGTTGCGCCAATACAATGTAATTCTCCGCGTGAAAGCGCAGGCTTTAACATATTTCCCGCATCCATCGAGCCTTCCGCTTTTCCTGCACCCACCATGGTATGAATTTCATCTATAAATAAAATAATTTGGCCTTCTTGCTTTGTAATATCTTTAATGACTGCCTTTAATCTTTCTTCAAATTCGCCTCTGAATTTAGTCCCTGCAATTAATGCGCCCATATCCAAAGACAATAGTTTTTTATTTTTTAATCCATCGGGAACTTCGCCATTTACAATACGCTGCGCTAGACCTTCGACAATAGCCGTTTTACCCACACCCGGCTCGCCGATTAATACAGGATTATTTTTTGTGCGGCGTTGCAACACTTGAATAACACGACGAATTTCATCGTCACGACCAATCACAGGATCTAACTTATGTTTTTTCGCTCTTTCCGTCAGATCGACAGTATATTTAGACAAAGCACCGCGTTGCTCTTCTGCACTTTGTTCTGTCACATTTTCCCCGCTTCGCATTTGTTGAATCGCATTTTCCAAGGCCGCTTTATGCACGCCTGCTTTTTTAAATACAGAACCCAACACACCCGTATCATCACAACCTGCCAATAAAAACCATTCACTCGATATATATTGATCTTTATGCTGCTGTGCATATTTATCCGTTAAATTTAATAGGCGATTTAAATCATTGGATACTTCGATACGTCCGGGAGTACTACTTTCCACTTGCGGCAATTGTGAAATTGCGGAATCTAAATTCTTTTCTAAATTAATAGTATCTATATTGGCTTTCGTAAATAATGGCTTTGCACTTCCACCGTCTTGATTCAATAGCGCAGACATCACATGCACAGGTTCAATAAAAGGATTGTCGCGACCAACCGCAAGTGATTGTGCATCACTCAACGCTTCTTGAAATTTGGTGGTTAATTTATCCGCCCGCATAACCTCTCCTCAATAAAAATTCTCTGTAGGAACGAGGCAATGCCTCGCCCGGATTGGGCATGGCCCAATCCCTACAATTAATTAATAAAATAGGGGCGGATAGAATAAAATCAAGCGGCTAGTGTCGTTCTCACAAACGGCGACAATACTTCTCGCAATTGCGTAATCGTCACAGGCTTTAAAAGATACGCATCGATGTGACGTTCTTGAATTTCATCGATGGTTTCACGATGTCCGCCTGCCGTTAACACAATAACGGGCAGAGAACTTTTTTCATCAGCACGTCCCCGAATTTCAGTGATAACGTCTAAGCCACTCATATCAGGCAATCCAAGATCGGCAATTAACGCGACGTAAGAATTTTTATCGATTAATTTCAACCCAGCACGCCCACTGGAAGCAATGTCTGCCTCCAATCCCATTTCTGACAATAACATTTTAATCACTTTCTGATTAATTAAGTGATCCTCGATGACCAAGATTTTACGGCTCGCTCCATGCGTTCTCAAAACCATATCCAGCTCTCCTTTGCGTTTCCAACGTGTCCATGAATCAATCAACGCTTCAGCAAACAAAATATATTTTGTTGCTTGAAGTACAGCATGATAACCATGCGAATAAGCTTGTTCCCGCTCTAATTCGGCATGTTCAGCATCCAGGGTAATCGCCAAAAATATTGGCTGAAATTGAGGATTCGCGTGCAACGCACGAGCAAAATACGACATATTCTGTGTTAATTTATGGCCCATCACGACAATCATGTGAGGAAGCTCAGCATTAGGTGTTTTTTGAAGCTTAAAAATGACTTCGCTTAATGGAACGATTTCAGATACTAAACGTGGAAATTGTAACTGCGCTTCAAGGTCATCCGCTAAAGATTCTTCAGACTCGACACCCCAAATACGTAACGACGATAATTCTTTCACGACATGCTCACTTGCTATTTTATTAGTCACAGGTAACGTAAATGTTACACGCGTTCCCCTGTCAATTAAACTGGATATACTGATTTTTCCACCCATGGTTTCAACAAAATGGGTTGCAATCTTGAGACCTAATCCTAAACCAGTATCCTGTATTTTGTCTGAGTTAGAATCAATTCCCACACCTGTGTCGATGACCGACACTTCTAGCATTGGCGTTTTTCCTTTTGGCTGCCAAGAAGATGAAACCACGACATCAATTCGCCCAGATAAAGTATAGGTAAATGCATTCTCCAACACGTGATTAAGCACTTGGCTTAAACGGTCCAGGTCAGCATACACAATAGGAGACGCTTCATCTTGATAATCAATATCAAACGCAATATTTTTTTCGCGGGCTATTTGTAAAAACGGATGCGCGACTTGCTTAAGCAAGGCCGGAAAATCAATCGCTCGAATATTAGACGACGTATCCCCTTTTTCGATTTGCATAAATTCAGATAAAGAATCCAACACGCGATCGAATTCAGCGTAGACCGCTTCAAGATTTTTTAGGTGTGGCTTTAACGCGACTGGAGAAATTTGTTGTTGAGATTGGATAGCTTGTCTGACCAACGAGGAAATGACGTGTGTCGTCCCGGTTGCCGCATTCAGTAGCGTTCGCGCACTGTGCTCAATCCGAGCATATAATCCTTTGCTATCCATAACAGCTCCATTAAAAAAGCAGCCTCGATCCTACTCCCCCTTCCCCATCTTTTCAATGGTAGTGGTAGTCGAATGGCCGGGAACAAGTGCTATTACACGGACTTCACCGCCATTTTTTAAAACGGCCTTGTGGCCAGCAATCTCATTCACTTTATAATCTGCGCCTTTTACTAAAACATCTGGCAATAATTTGCCGATAAGACGTTCAGGCGTATCCTCACTAAAGGGCACCACCCAATCGACAGAAGATAACCCTAATAAAACTCCCATACGACTTTGCAATGAATTCAATGGTCTCTTGGAACCTTTAAGACGTTTTACTGAAGCATCATCGTTTACCGCAACAATTAATCGATCACCTAATTTTTTGGCTTCTTCTAAATAACGCACATGACCTAAATGCAATAAATCAAAACATCCATTAGTCATCACCACTTTTTCACCATGTGCATGAGCATCTTGAATGGCGAGCAATGCTTCATCTTCTGTGACAACACCACGATGACGCTCGTGTTCCGCTTGTAATGCACGCCGTAACTCATGTGGACTTACTGTTGCTGCCCCTAATTTTGTCACTACAATTCCTGCAGCAATATTCGATAACAACATAGCTTCTTCAAGTGAAACACCGCTCGCCACACTTGCAGCTAAGACACTGATTACGGTATCACCTGCACCCGTAACGTCATACACTTCTTGTTTTTTTGCAGACAAATGATACGGTGGTTTTTTTAATTGCATTAATGACATACCTTCTTCACCACGCGTCACTAATAGTGCTTTTAAATTTAATGCCTGAATTAATTGCATACCTTTTTGAACAATTTCTTCTTCGCTATGACATTTTCCAACTACTGCTTCGAATTCTTTTCGATTCGGTGTTAATAATGTCGCATTTTTATAAATCGTATAATCTGACCCTTTAGGATCAATAAAAATGGGTACTTTTGCTTTATTCGCTAACGCAATAAATTTAGGCGCTTCACTCAGTACGCCTTTACCATAATCAGATAACACAACCACCTGAGATTTTTTTAAATGCTTTTGGTAATTTTTTAATAGTGTAACAGGCGACACCCCTACAAAGCCTTCTTCAAAATCCAAACGAATTAATTGTTGATGCAAACTCAACACGCGAACTTTGCTAATCGTGGGAATGGCTTTAACTCGCTGAAAACCTACGCCAATTTTTTTCTGCTTAAGTTGTTTTTCTAAACTGTCGGCTAGCTCATCATCACCCGTCATGCTTAATAAATTTACATGCGCGCCTAGCGAACGAATATTTAATGCCACGTTCGCTGCACCGCCTGGTAATTCCAACATGGATTTTACATGGACAACAGGAACAGGCGCCTCGGGAGAAATACGTGAAGTCGAACCGTACCAATACTTATCTAACATGGTATCGCCCACCACTAAAACATTGGCTTTTTCATACTTCGGTAATTGGTGTGTCATATAATCGTCCTGTATTTTTCATCCAATGCAATCACTTGTCTTCTTACTTTTTCGAGATCGCCGTCATTGATAATAACATCATTGGCCTTATGTAAACGTTCTTGGCGTTCTGATTGTGTCGTCATAATATTTTTTATTTCTACTGCGGATAATTTATCTCGGTGTTTAACGCGCTCAATTTGCAATGCCTCCGGCGCATCAACGACTAAAATTCTGTTCACCAAATCTTCATGCTTATCTCGCGTTTCAATCAACAATGGAATACTAGCGATAATATATGGCGCAGAATTTTGTTGGGCGAATTTTTTTATGGCTTGATATACTAAAGGATGCAAAAGATTTTCAATAAAAATTTTATCCCGTGGTTCTGAAAATATTTTTTGACGTAATTTTGGCCTATCTAATTCGCCGTCTTTACTTAAAATAGTTTCACCAAAATGGTCAACAATTCTCGCTAAAGCAGGCGTGCCCGGCTTAACTAAATCTCGCGTAATATCATCGGCATCGATGACAGGCACACCCAGTTCTTTAAAATAATTTGCTACTGTAGACTTTCCAGAACCAATGCCACCTGTCAGTCCGACAATCATTATGCTGTTGCTTTTATTTTTTTCAGTGCTTCAGCAACACCTTCGCCAATTTTGGCAGGCGAATGTACTGTCGTAATTCCAGCTGCTTCTAATGCGGCAAATTTTTCGGCAGCAGTTCCTTTTCCGCCAGAAATAATAGCGCCTGCATGTCCCATTCTTTTTCCGGGAGGAGCTGTAACACCCGCAATATATCCAACAACGGGTTTTGTTACGTGTTTTTTAATATATTCCGCGGCCTCTTCTTCTGCGGTACCACCAATTTCACCGACCATCACAATCACTTTGGTTTGTGGATCTTTTTCAAATAAGGCTAATGCATCAATATGACTAGTACCGGGAATGGGATCACCACCAATTCCGATACAGGTGCTTTGACCAAAACCTAAATCTGTCGTTTGTTTTACCGCTTCGTAGGTCAGTGTACCTGAACGCGAAACAATTCCAACAAATCCGGATTTGTGAATATGTCCTGGCATAATCCCGATTTTACATTCACCCGGTGTAATAATTCCTGGGCAATTTGGTCCAATTAATCTGGATTCGGAATTATTTTTCAAATAAACCTTAACATCCAACATATCGAGTACGGGAATGCCTTCCGTAATACAAACGATTAGTTTTATTCCTGCATCTGCCGCTTCTATGATGGAATCTTTTGCAAATGGCGCGGGAACGTAAATTACCGTCGCATCACATTTGGTTTCGTTATACGCTTCACGAACCGTATTAAATACAGGCAAATTCAAATGTTTTTGTCCACCTTTTCCAGGAGTCACACCGCCGACCATTTTTGTTCCGTACGCAATCGCTTGCTCAGAATGAAACGTTCCTTGATTGCCGGTGAATCCCTGACAAATGACTTTTGTATCTTTATTGACGAGAACGCTCATTATTTTCCTCCTACGGCTTTAACAATTTTTTGTGCCGCGTCTGTTAAACTTTCTGACGGCATAATATTTAAACCACTGTCGCTTAATTTCTTTGCGCCTAAATCTGCGTTATTGCCTTCTAATCTGACAACAACCGGAACGCTGATACCCACTTCTTTCACCGCATCAATAATTCCGTCCGCAATTAAGTCACAGCGCACGATACCACCAAAGATATTCACTAAAATGCCTTTGACATTACTGTCCGACAAAATAATTTTAAAGGCTTCTTCCACGCGATCTTTAGTTGCACCACCACCCACGTCTAAGAAGTTTGCAGGCTGGCCACCACTTAGTTTCACAAGATCCATTGTCGCCATTGCTAAACCCGCGCCGTTCACCATACATCCAATATTGCCTTCTAATGCAACGTAATTTAATTCCCAATCACGCGCACGATTTTCGCGCTCATCTTCTTGTGATGCATCACGCATCGCGCGTAATTTTGGCTGACGGTATAAGGCATTATCATCAATAACGATTTTGGCATCTAAACACGTTAAATTTCCGTCTTTTTTAATCACTAATGGATTAATTTCTAAAATGCTTAAGTCATATTCTTTAAATAATTTTCCTAAACCAATCATAATTACAGTGAATTGTTTAATTTGATCAGCATTTAGTCCTAATGCAAATCCTAAATCTCTTGCTTGATAAGGCAACACACCAACTAAAGGATCAACAATGGCTTTGAGAATTTTTTCAGGATGCTTTTCAGCGACTTCTTCGATATCTACGCCGCCTTCAGTCGACGCCATAATCACAATACGTTGCGCACCCCTATCTAACACCGCACTTAAATATAATTCGCGTGCAATATCACACGGTTCTGCAATTAATACTTGATGAACAGGTTGGCCATTCGCATCCGTTTGAAATGTGACTAAGCGTGTACCCAATAATTTTCGAGCTATATTGGATAAGTCTTCTTTATTCGACACTAATTTCACGCCACCCGCCTTTCCTCGACCACCCGCATGCACTTGTGCTTTGACGACCCATTCTTTTCCACCTAATTTATCTGCAATGGCGATCGCTTCTTCCGTATTTTGTGCAATTTCCCCACGCGGAACGGGAATGCCAAATTCAGCGAGTAATTGTTTTGCTTGGTATTCGTGTAAATTCATTTCTTAAATCTCCAATAATAAGCGTGAAGGATCTTCTAATAACTCTTTTACAGTCACTAAAAATTGTACGGATTCTTTTCCATCGATCATGCGATGATCATATGATAATGCGAGATACATCATAGGCCGAATTACAATTTGGCCATTCTCAACGATGGGTCTATCCTGAATTTTTTGCATGCCTAAAATCGCACTTTGCGGTGGATTTAAAATGGGAGTTGCCAATAACGAACCAAATACACCGCCGTTGGTAATCGTAAACGTTCCGCCTGTAATTTCTTCCATGGTTAATTGATTATCACGCGCACGCTTACTGTAATTGGCGACTTGTTTTTCAATGTCTGCGAGAGATAATTGATCTGCATCACGAATCACAGGCACAACTAAACCTCTGTCTGTTGAAACCGCAACGCCGATATCATAATAGCCATGATAAACAATATCCGAACCATCAATAGATGCATTCACAGCCGGAAATTTCTTTAATGCTTCTACCACCGCGCGCGTAAAAAACGACATAAATCCCAAACGAATACCGTGTAATTTTTCAAAAGAGTCTTTATATTTTGCACGTAAATTCATAATGGCTTGTAAATTAACTTCATTGAATGTCGTCAAAATCGCTGCGTTGTGTTGTGCAGACAATAATCGTTCTGCGACTCGTGCACGTAGACGAGACATCGGCACGCGTTGCTCGGTTCGTGAACCAGTACTCTGCGAAGTAACAGAGGATAAACTTTTTTCGCCCGTTCCAACGGCTCGTCTTAAAGATGGACCTAATACTACATCTGATTTTTGTTCAGGCATTTTTTCAGCCGGTTTCTCTACAACTTTTTGAGGTGCTTTTGCAGCAGGAGCTGGAGCAGAAACAGCCGCTGCTTTACCCGCCTCGATACTTCCCAACAATTCACCCGAATTCACTTTCGTTCCATTCGGCTTAGCAATATCTTTTAAGATACCGTCCGCTGCAGCAGGCACTTCAATCACCACTTTATCTGTTTCCAGATCAACGAGATTTTCATCACGCTTCACCGCATCACCCGGTTTTTTATGCCACGTTAATACCGTTGCATCAGCAACAGATTCTGGTAACGGTGGAACTTTAATTTCAATCGTCATTTTGCATTTCCTTGTAACGCATTAACAATAACTTCTTTTTGCTGAGCCACATGCATTTTATTGGAACCCCACGCAGGTGCTGCAAATGAAAGTGGACCCACATAACGCAACGTTTGTGTCGCGCTTAACAATTTTTTAAATTTGCCTTTTAAATACGTCCATGCAAATTGATTTTTCGGCTCTTCCTGACACCACACAATATCCGCAACATTGGAATATTGATCAAAGATTTTTTTAACGTCTTCTCGCGGAAATGGATACAATTCTTCAATGCGGATTAATGCTATGTTATTTATTTTTTGCGCACGGCGAGCTTCTAACAATTCATAATAAATTTTGCCGGAGCAGAAAATTACGCGTTTCACATCGACTGGCTTAATCGCATCCACTTCAGGAATCACCCGCTGAAATGCACCTTGCGATAAATCATTTAATGTCGATGTCGCTAATTTATGACGGAGTAAACTTTTAGGCGTCATCACAATTAATGGCTTGCGTACGGGACGCACCATTTGTCGTCGCAACATGTGAAAGACTTGTGCTGGCGTAGACGGAACACAGACTGTCATATTATCTTGCGCGCATAATTGTAAAAATCGTTCTAATCGTGCTGACGAATGTTCAGGACCCATACCTTCTTGACCATGCGGCAATAACATTACAATGCTACTTAATCGCCCCCATTTTTGCTCGCCGGAACTGATGAATTGATCGATGACGACCTGCGCACCATTCACAAAATCACCAAATTGCGCTTCCCATAATACTAAGGTACTGGGCGTATTTGTCGCGTATCCATATTCGAATGCTAAAACTGCTTCTTCAGACAAAATAGAATCAAACACAGAAAAATGATTTTTGACAGAGATGTGTTGCAATGGCGTATACGTATTTCCGTTTTGAAAATCGTGCCATACGGCATGACGATGCGCGAATGTTCCACGACCACAATCTTGTCCAGATAAACGAACGTTATACCCATCGGTCAATAACGTCGCATAGGCTAAATTCTCGGCAAACCCCCAATTCATGGGAATTTCACCCTTCGCCATTTTTTTATTGTCTTCGATAATTTTTGCGACTTGCGGTTGCAACACAAAACCAGACGGAGGCTGATTAATTTCTGCGCCTAATTGTTTCAGAGTATCTAATTTAACCTCTGTGTTAGCTTTAATATCAAAATTTTTATTTAAGTATGGCGTCCAATCTTCACCCTGCTGATTAGTGTTTTGCGAAATAACTTTAGGCAAATCATTTTTGCCTGCATCCAAACCATCACGGTACTGATTAACTAAATTATCTGCTTCTTCTGGCGTAATAATTCCTGCTTTAATTAATTTATCCGCATAAATTTGACGTGGCGTCGGATGTTGCTTAACGACCTGATACATAACGGGTTGTGTTGCTGACGGTTCATCCGCTTCGTTATGACCATGGCGTCGATAACAAATTAAATCAATCACAACATCCTTCGCAAATTTCATGCGATAATCAATCGCTAATTGCGCAACGAATAATACTGCTTCCGGGTCATCACCGTTTACATGAAAAATGGGCGCTTGCACCATTTTTGCAACATCCGTGCAATAAAAAGTTGATCGCGCATCTTTCGGGTCTGTTGTAAATCCGACTTGATTATTGACCACAATATGGATTGTTCCGCCTGTTCCAAATCCGCGTGTTTGTGATAATGCAAACGTTTCCATCACAACACCTTGCCCAGCAAATGCGGCATCACCATGAATTTGAATGCCTAAAATTTCTGCGCGTTTTTCTAATCCGTGTCTTTTTTGACGTGCGCGCACCGAACCTAATGTTACGGGTGAAACAATTTCAAGATGCGACGGATTAAATGCTAGCGCAAGATGAGTACTTCCAACGGTAGTCTTAATATCCGATGAAAATCCCATGTGATATTTCACATCACCCGTTCGACCTTGGTTATCAATTTTGCCTTCAAATTCATCAAATAAATCTTGCGGCGATTTTCCTAAAATATTCATCAAGACATTTAATCGTCCGCGATGCGCCATACCAATCACAACTTCCTTAATACTTTGTGTGGCACCACGCTGAATAATTTCATCCAATAGTGGAATTAAACTATCACCGCCTTCCAAGGAAAATCGTTTTTGACCCACATAGCGCGTACCTAAATATTTCTCTAACCCATCCGCTGCGGTCAAACACGCTAAAATTCTTTTTTGTTTATCCAATGATAACGCAGGTCGGTTTGCGGGATTTTCAAAACGGTCTTGGATCCAATGCACCTCTACTTGATCTGTAATGTGCATGAATTCAGCGCCAATTGTTCCACAATATATTTTTTGTAACGCTTTATTTTCAGGAAGGGTTATATTTTTCGGCGGCTTGGATAAATTCAACGGATCGAGATGAGCAAAAAAATGTCCCAATGCACGGTAGTCATAAACCACCTCATCTTCACTGGATGACGCTACCACAACATTTTTTTGTCTAGCCAGTTCAATAAACTGTTCACGAATATCTTGATGCGAAACGGTTTCCGGACCTAAAGATTTAAAATAATTTTGCCACTCTTGACTCACCGAATTTGGATCATGCAAAAAGGATTCATATAGCGCATCGATATATTCTTCGCCACCACTTAAATACGAAGATTGCCAGGCTTCTTTCATGGGATTAGCTTTGCTCCTTCACGAGTTCAGCGCGAATTTTCCCAATCGCTTCAGTTGGATTTAATCCTTTTGGACATACACTGGTACAACTACCGATAGACCGACAACGAAATACACTAAATGGATCATCTAAATTATCTAATCGCTCTTGTTTTGCGGTATCACGACTATCAACAATAAATCGCAACGCAGTTAATAATCCCGCCGGTCCAATAAATTTATCCGGATTCCACCAAAACGACGGACATGCTGTTGAACAACATGCACATAAAATGCATTCATATAAACCATCTAATTTCGCTCTGTCTTCTGGAGACTGTAATCGTTCTTTTGCCGGTGGTTCTTCATCGTTAATTAAATACGGCTTTGCTTTTTCATATTGTTTATAAAATTGCGTCATGTCGACAATCAAATCTCTTATGACTGGCAAACCTGGTAAAGGACGCAAGGTGATTGGAGACTTTAAACTGGATAAATGCGTCACGCACGCCAAACCGTTTTTGCCATTGATATTCATGCCGTCTGAACCACACACACCTTCTTTGCACGATCGTCGCAGCGAAAGCGTTTCATCCAACGTATCTTTAATTTGAATTAACGCATCCAATAACATCATATCCGTATTTTCAGGAATTTCTAATTGATAATCCTGCATACGTGGCTCTTGATCTTTTTCAGGATCAAAACGATAAATTGAAAATTCAACAATACGATTCGTCATAAATTAATACACTCTTTCTTTGGGCTCAAATGCGGGAACCGTCAACGGTTTCATGTTGACAGCACGCTCCATGATTTTTCCATCCAAGAAACACACTAAATGCTTTAACCAGTGTGCATCATCACGATTGGGATAATCTTCACGTGAATGCGCACCACGACTTTCTTTACGTGCTAATGCAGCTACTGCTGTTGTATACGCAACCGCCATTAAATTATCTAACTCTAATGCTTCGATTCTGGCCGTGTTAAACACCTTGCTGCGATCAGATAATACCGCATATTGCAGTCTTTCGCGCAGTTCTGCCAATTTTTTCAAACCATCTTGCATAAATTTCTCAGTGCGGAATACGCCGAAATCACTTTGCATCACACGCTGCAAGGCTTTTCGAATGTGGCTTACGCTTTCGCCTTTAGCAGCATGCTCCCAACGTTGTAACCTGACTACAGCAGCCTCGACATCGTCCTGGCTTACGGATTGTAACGGCAAACCGTCTTGCAAACTGGCTTCAACATGCAATCCAGCCGCACGACCAAACACAACTAAATCTAACAGTGAATTTCCACCTAAACGATTTGCGCCATGAACAGACACACACGCACACTCACCGACGGCATATAAGCCTTCAATGATTTTATCTTTACCACTACTGTCTACGGTAATCGCTTGACCGTGAACATTGGTCGGAATTCCACCCATCATATAATGACAGGTTGGCACAACTGGGATGGGTGTATTAATTGGATCGACATGTGCAAATGTCATGGATAATTCTCGAATTCCAGGCAATCGTGATTTAATTAAATCAGCGCCCAAATGGTCCAATTTTAATTTCACACATTGCACGCCATTAATTTCAAATCCACGGCCTTCACGAATTTCCATCGCCATTGCACGGGCAACCACATCACGTCCGGCTAAATCTTTTGCATTTGGCGCATAACGTTCCATAAAACGTTCGCCATTTTTATTAATTAAATATCCACCTTCACCACGACAACCTTCTGTCACTAAACAACCCGCACCTGCAATTCCGGTTGGATGAAATTGCCACATCTCAATATCTTGCACCGGAAATCCAGCACGTAAAAACATTCCAACGCCATCACCGGTATTAATTAACGCATTGGTTGTAGATTCATAAATTCTTCCCGCACCACCGGTTGCAAAAATCGTTGCCCTAGAATGAAAAAAAACAATTTCGCCGGTTTCTATACAGATAGCCGTTACGCCCGCAACAGATCCATTTTTAGACTTAACAATATCCATCGCATACCATTCGCTGAAAAAATGAGCCTTTGCTTCGAGATTTTTTTGATACAAGGTATGTAATAACGCGTGGCCTGTTCTATCTGCCGCAGCACAGGTTCGTGCAGCTTGTGAACCACCAAAATTTTTTGATTGCCCACCAAATGGACGCTGATAAATTTTGCCGTCATCTGTTCGCGAAAACGGTAAACCCATATGTTCTAATTCATAGACAGCCTCAGGGCCTGTTTTACACATATATTCAATACTGTCTTGGTCACCTAAATAATCAGAACCTTTTACGGTATCGTACATATGCCATTGCCATTGATCATCTGGATCCGCATTGCCTAATGCACAGGTAATTCCACCCTGCGCAGAAACCGTATGTGAACGCGTGGGAAATACTTTAGAAAGTACTGCAACACGCTGGCCGCTTTTTGCTAACTGAAGTGCAGCGCGCATACCCGCACCGCCGGCGCCAACAATAATTGCATCAAACTCATATTTTGGCATTGCCATTTTTTATGCCCCCCAGAGAATATTCATTGCCCAAATGAATGAGCCGACCAAAACAAGTGATGTAATCACTAAAAAAGAAACGCGCAGGACAGTAAGCTTCAAATAATCCGTCGCAATGGTCCACAAGCCAATCCGGGTATGCAAAATTAAAAACAGAAAAAATAATAGGGTCGCAATACGCATCCATGTTGCGGTAAATAATAAATGCCAGGAATAATAATCATGAACCGGATTAAATATTAAATAGCTAACTAAAGTGATAATATAAACCGCCATAAAAAACGCCGTCATGTTTTGAATCAGCCAATCGCGCAGCCCATTTCGGGTCAAACTGGTCACACTTTTTACCATAGCCAGACTCCTACAATGAGAGAAAGCAAAATAGAGAGGCCTAAAATAATTTTTGCAGTAAGACGCATAGCGCTCAAACTTTCCAAGAAACCAAAATTCATAATGAAATGTCGAATACCCGCCAGCATGTGATAAATCAACCCACTGAGACAAACCCAAATTAAAAACTTAACGACACCCAAGGTAAAAATTTCCTGCACGGCCGCAAAACTATCGGGTGATGCCAAAGAGGCTTGCAGTGCCCAGACAATTAAGGGCACGAACAAAAATAATAAAACACCGGTGATACGGTGCAGAATGGAGATAATAGCAGTGATGGGAAAGCGTATGGTAAACAAATTTAAGTTTACTGGACGCACTTTTTTGGCCGGCGGTGTTTCGGTTGCCATATTTTCCCCCTTAGTAAGACGTGGAATTATAGCAACCAATCGGGGCTTTTCCCACACCTGGGCCTATACCTTATATATAGGTGTCAAAAAAACGCTTGCTTCCCCCAAATCAACACCACCCAACCCGCGATGGCTAAATACGGTCCAAACGCAATCGCAGTCTTGCTATTTGCCTTCTTCGCTGCAATTAAAGTAATTGCAACAACGGAACCTAACAATGCAGCTATTAATACAATCCACGGTAGTGCTATCCATCCCGTCCAGGCACCTAACGCTGCCAACAATTTAAAATCACCGTAACCCATACCTTCACGGTGCGTCACAAATTCATACATTTTTGCAATAAACCATAAACTGGAATATCCCACCGCTGCACCGACGATGGCATCTTCGGGCGACGTAAAACCCGGCAAGGTACTGACCAACAATCCTATCCACAACAATGAAAAATTTAGTTCATCAGGTAATATCTGATGCTCAAAATCAATAAAAATTAAGCTAATTAAAAGTAGGCTGAATATAACAGTCTCAAAAAATATTCTATTTGAGCCAAAATGAAGATATAAAAACGCACATGCCACACCCGTTAATAATTCTACGACGGGATAGCGCCACGAGATTGGTTTCCGACAAAAAGCACATGCGCCTTTTAAATAAATAAAACTAAACACGGGAATATTATGTATCCAACGTAATTTGTGTTTGCATTTCGGACAACTCGAGGATGGCAATAATAAAGAGCGCTCACGTGGCATGCGATGAATCACAACATTGAGAAAACTTCCCAAACATAACCCAATTAAAAAAATCACCAACACCATTACACCACCCTCCCTAGTTGAAACACGGGTAAATACATCGCAATCACTAACCCACCAATAAACAATCCCATAAATATCATGATGCACGGTTCAAGTAATTGCGTAAATCGTGACAAAATTCCATCCAGTTCTGTTTCGGTCATCAGCGCAATGCGCGAAAGCATTTGGCTTAACATCCCCGATGCTTCGCCCACTTTGATCATTTGAATCATCATAGTCGAAAATCGACTCGTGGATTGTAGCGCGTCTGACAACATTTCGCCTCTTAAGATTTTATCTCGCACGTCACTCTCAACCATTAAAAATAATCCATCGACGATGGGCACGCCCGCAATCAGCAAGATCGATAATGTTCTACAAAACCGGGAAATATAAATTCTGGCTTGGACTTTACGTATTAATGGCAAAGATAATAATTTTTCAGCGTAATAATATATTCCAAGACTCATGGTCATAATCATTATCAGCAATAACCACCAATAATTTTTAATGCTATCTGAAATAAAAATTACTGTTCGAGTAAGTGCAGGCAATTCCGCACCCATGCTAGAAAATAAATTTTCGAATTGAGGAACAACAAATAATAATAATGCGAGAGTAATCAACATTGCGACAATAAATACTACCACAGGATAAAATATAGCTTTTATTACGCGCGACTTAAATTGGCCCATTCTATCTTGATAATCTGCGAGATCATTTAAGACAGTGGGTAATGCCGCAGCACGCTCGCCCGCTTCGATTAATTTGCACATCATGGAAGAATACACTTTAGGGTACTGCGCGCACGCTTTGGATAATGACATACCTGCTTCTACATTATTTTTAATATTAGCTAAAATAATTTTAGTTTTAGGTGATGTGCTATCTGCAAGAATTTTTAGCGCCGTGGCTAAGGGGATGTGGGCGTTTAACAAAACAGCTAAATCTCTGATCATTCCACCACCCTCACCACCTCACTCATTGTGGTGATACTGTCACGAACTTTTTCTAATCCATGCTCATACAGCGTCATCATGCCCTGCTGTTTTGCTAATTTTTCTAGCGTTATTGAATCCGGCGAATGTAGCAATATTTCACGTATTGCATCCGTCATCACCAATACTTCATAAATTCCAGTGCGGCCCGAAAATCCATCTTGGCATTTCACACGCACTAAACGCTGCGCAATAATTAATTTTACGGATGAAATGATATGATATGCGGGGATTCCCATATGCAATAATCTTGTGAGAGTCTCTGCTGCACTATTAGTATGCAACGTGGATAAAACTAAATGCCCTGTTTGCGCGGCTTTTATTGCAATATCTGCGGTTTCTGTATCACGCATTTCTCCGACCATAATAATATCCGGATCTTGTCGCAAGAATGCTCTTAATACTGTGGCAAAAGTTAACTCTATTTTTGAATTTACAGCTACTTGATTAATTCCTGGCAAATCCATTTCAACCGGATCTTCAACGCTCAAAATATTTGATTCAGGTTTGTTTAATAAATTTAATAGCGTATATAACGTTATCGTTTTCCCTGATCCCGTAGGACCTGTCACAATAATCATGCCTTGAGACTTATGAGCATGACCCAGAATAATTTGTTTTTGTATATCAGATAAACCTAAACTGTCTATGGTTAAATCTACATGTGAATTATTTAATAATCTTAAAACTATTTTTTCGCCATGCACGGTAGGACAAGTACTGATTCGACAATCAACATATTGGGTATCAGAAAAAATAATTCTTAAGCGCCCGTCTTGCGGCAAACGTCTTTCAGTCATGTCCAACTGCGCCAATACTTTTAAATGTGCTATTAGCCTGGGCGCCAATTGTTCAGATAATTGAGCCGTTTCATATAATATTCCGTCTATCCGAAATCTAATCCGTAATTTATTTTCTTCGGTTTCGATATGAATATCGGATGATTTCTTTGAAATCGCATCCATAAATAACTTTTCAACATAAGTCACTATAGATGCGTCATCCGCAACATAATCTTGTGCTTGTCTATGCAGTAATTTCGCAATACGCTGGGCTAATTTAAATTTATCAACAAGATGAAGCTCAAGACGGCGATTTAATCGAAACTGAATCTCATGAAGGTTTTCATAATTCGACGCATCCGCACAGGCAATTTTCGCTTTTTGCGCATCCATACCCAATACCAATACTTGGTAATCTTGCATGATACGCTCAGGCAATACGGTCAATAATATTTGGCTATCTGGAACATCATCCAGATCGACATCTTGAATTAGCATAAATCAGCAATGATGCAGCTGCTGATTTTGCTCTTCGACCAAAAAATTTGGCCATTCAATGCTTCAATGCCCTCTAAGATATAACTATATTCGGCGTTGGCCTTGCCAATATTTTGTGAGGTAGCGGTAATTTTAACGCTATTTTGACCTGATGAACTGACCCCAACCGTTTTAACTTTGCTTTGCTGCAATGACGAATTATCGACCAATTGCGGCAATCCCTGTTGTTCAACACAACCCGCCAAACTTCCATGTTCGCGCGCACAGGATTCAACAGCTAATTTCAGGGGCGAAACGGCTTGAATCACTTCAGCGAACTTTGCTTTGAGGGTATAGTTTTGATAAGAAGGAAGCGCAACAGCAGCAAGAACAGCAATAATGGCAACAACAATCATCAACTCAATTAAACTGAAGCCTTTCATTATCATAAAACATCTCCGTACGGGTTATTACTATTGAGACGGCAGTATGCCAAACGAAATGGCTTGTCGCAACACCGAATTGTTTCTTATACTAGGCAAATGAAAAAATTACTGACCGACTTGATTTCTCAAGCATTAAAAACATTAGACTTGGACACCAACGCTAATATTCATATTGAATATACACGTGACAGCGTGCATGGTGATTTTGCATCCAATATTGCAATGAGCTTAGCAAAAACGCTGAAAAAAAATCCGCGCGAATTAGCGCAGCAAATTATTTCTGCGATTCCACCCTCACCCGTTATCACTAAAACAGAATTAGCCGGGCCTGGGTTTATTAATTTTTATGTCACACCAAATTATTTCTTGCCCTTGTTAGAAAATATTAAAGAACAAAAAAATAAATTTGGGCTATCCACCATTGGCAAAGGTCGTAAAATTCATGTGGAATTTGTATCTTCCAACCCAACCGGTCCGTTACATGTCGGACATGGTCGAGGGGCAGCATACGGCGCAACCTTATGTGATTTATTAGCTGCTATAGGGTGCGATGTTCATCGCGAATATTATGTCAATGACGCCGGTCGCCAGATGGATATTTTGGCCACGAGTATTTATTTGCGATATTTAGAATTATCTGGCGAAAAATTTGAATTCCCCTTAAACGGCTACAAAGGCGATTACGTCCACGACATAGCAAATACCCTCTTCAACTCTCATGGTGATTTATTTCATAAACCTATTGGAAAAATCTTAAACAATACCCCAGAAAATAATGAAGCAAATAAAGAACAGTACATAGACATTGTTATTGAAAATACCAAAAGCCTATTAGGAGAAGTAAATTATGAAATTATATTTGATCATGGATTAAAGATAATATTAGAGGACATAAAAGAAGACTTAGAAGAATTTGGCGTTACATATGATGAATGGTTCAGTGAAAAAGGATTATGGATTTCACCAATTAATTCACCGCCACCAGCCTGGAAATACAACCGTCCATCCAATCAAAAAACTAGTTTCGGTGAACAAGCCATCAAACAATTAGAAGCTAAAGGTTATATTTACGAAAAAGATGGCGCCGTTTGGTTTAAATCAACATCATTTGGCGATGACAAAGACAGAGTCGTTACGCGTGAAAATGGTTTACACACCTATTTTGCCAGCGATATTGCATACCACAAATGGAAATTCGATCACTACAACGAAGTAATTAATGTATTGGGCGCCGATCATCACGGATATATTCCAAGATTAAAAGCCATTATTGAAGCACTCGGTTACCCTGTCGAAAAATTTCACGCGCCTATCGTGCAATTTGCGGCACTGTATCGCGGGAAAGAAAAAGTCTCGATGTCGACACGCTCCGGTGAATTTGTCACGTTACGAGAATTACGCAACGAAGTGGGTAAAGATGCCGCGCGCTATTTTTATGTTTCGCGTAAAGCCGATCAACACATGGATTTCGATTTAGAACTCGCCAAATCCAAAACAAACGAAAATCCTGTATTTTATATTCAATATGCGCATGCACGAATTTGCAGTGTCTTTCGTCAACTGCCAGACAAAAATTTAAACTGGAAAGCAGATGAGGGTTTGAAACATCTAAGTTTATTGGAAGCCCCTACTGAAAAAGCATTGATGTTGATGTTGGGTCGCTATGCCGACATCATTCAAACCGCAGCGCTGCAGTATGACCCACATCTGCTTGCGCACTACTTAAGAGATCTGGCAGAAAGCTTCCATGCTTATTATAATGCCTGTCCGTTTCTCATTCCCGAAGAAACCTTGCGTCACGCAAGGTTGTGTTTAGTCGATGCTACACGACAAATTCTCTCAAACGGATTACAATTACTGAATGTATCCGCACCAGAGACCATGTAACCTGTAGACAAGAGAGTTAAATGCCAAGAGATTACAAAAGCCGTTCCCGACGAAGTCGTGATGAGCACGAAAGTGAAGGTCCATCCCCTCTCGTTTGGTTATTCGTTGGAATCTTAATTGGCCTGATTATTTCAGGAATTTTTTATCTACGCGGCCAGCATTCCACGCCTGTGACAATTACTAAACCCGCACCCACTGCAAAACATACTCCCAAAAAAGTTCAAGAAGATAAAGCTATACAACCTGACCAAAAACAAACTCCAACGAATTCACAAAATTTACAAACGCAGTTTGATTTTTACAATGTTTTACCGAACAAATCTCAAAATGTACCAGCCGCAACTGCTTCACCAACAACATCATCATCCACAACAGCAGCGTCACCCACTCCAGCACAAACTTCGACACCTGCGGCAACTAGCACAACAACGGACCCTAGCGGCAATTACGCCGTTCAAATTGCAACAATGTCTAAAGCCAGTGATGCAGATCAATTAAAAGCCCAGCTATTGTTATTGGGATTTGATGTAAACGTCACACCAGTGCAGAAAAACGGCCAGACGCTTGAACGTGTCTGGATAGGCCCATTCACGAACAAAAACGACGCTGTTGGGACACAAAAACAGCTTCAGCAGAATCAAATCACCAGCAAACTCTTGAAAGTAACCTCATAGGCCCCATTTAATTAATGTCCTTCTCCTGAATGAGAGAAGGTAATTATTAGGAGATCTCCTTTGGAACAATATCGCGGAACAACCATTTTATGCGTACGTCGCAACGGTAAAGTTGTGATCGGCGGCGACGGTCAAGTCACTATGGGCCAAAGCATTGTCATGAAAGGCAACGCCAAAAAAGTGCGCCGCTTATATCAAAATAAAATTCTCGCCGGTTTCGCCGGAGGTACTGCTGATGCATTTACTTTATTTGAACGCTTTGAAAATAAACTCGAAAAACATCAAGGGAATTTAATGCGATCGGCAGTTGAGTTAGCCAAAGATTGGCGTACCGATAGAATGTTACGTCGACTTGAAGCGCTATTAATTGTCGCCGATCCTGAAAAAACATTAGTGATTACAGGTAACGGCGATGTTATTGAGCCTGATCATGATTCTATTGCAATTGGTTCCGGTGGACCTTTTGCACAAGCTGCATCTCGTGCGTTATTAGAAAATACTAAATTAACCGCACGTCAAATCGTAGAAAACAGTTTAAATATTGCTGCTGACATGTGCGTATTTACCAATCACAATTTATTAATCGAAGAATTATCCAAGGATAAATAAAATGCCTATTGAAATTCAAACCAATGTGATGACACCACCCCAAATCGTAGCTGAGCTCGACAAATTTATTATTGGTCAACAAGACGCCAAACGCGCAGTTGCGATTGCGGTTCGAAATCGTTGGCGCCGTATGCAATTAGAACCTGAATTACGCGCTGAAATTAAACCGAAAAATATTTTAATGATTGGACCGACTGGCGTAGGTAAAACAGAAATTGCACGTCGATTAGCAAAAATTGCGAATGCACCCTTCTTAAAAGTTGAAGCAACCAAATTTACTGAAGTCGGATACGTCGGTCGTGATGTCGATTCTATTATTCGCGATTTAATGGACGTAGCTGTTGTCGATATGCGTAAAATGGCAATGGATAAAGTTAAAGATAAAGCCAAAAATTCTGCTGAAGATAGAATATTAGATATTTTAGTACCCAAACCGCCTCGCGATAACTTATCAGAACACGATCCATTACGCGAAAAAGAAGAGTCTGCCGCAAGACAACTTTATCGCAAAAAAATACATGCCAATGAGCTGGACGACAAAGAAATTGAAATTGATATTGCTGCTGCCATTGGTGTAGAAATCATGGCGCCTCCTGGCATGGAAGAAATGACACAGCAATTGCAATCCATGTTTCAAAACATGGCAAGCGATAAAAAGAAAAAGCGCAAAATGAAAATCAAAGATGCATTAAAATTAATTACCGATGAAGAAGCCTCAAAATTAATTGACGAAGAAGAGACGCGTCGAAAAGCATTACAGAACGTTGAACAAAACGGGATTGTATTTATAGATGAGATGGACAAAATTACGCGTCGTGGCGAATTTTCGGGTGCGGATGTTTCGCGCGAAGGTGTACAGCGTGATTTATTGCCCATTATAGAAGGCTCGACGGTGAATACAAAATTTGGCCCTGTTAAAACCGATCATATTTTATTTATTGCGTCAGGAGCATTTCAATTAAGCAAGCCTTCAGATTTAATTCCGGAATTACAGGGCCGCTTACCGATTCGCGTAGAATTATCTGCGTTGAGCGTTAATGATTTCGTGAGTATTTTGACAGAGCCCAGTGCCTCACTCACAAAACAATACGAAGCATTATTAGGCACGGAAAATGTCAAAATAGAATTTTCAACCGATGGCATTAAACGTGTCGCGGAAATTGCGTTTCAAGTGAACGAGCGAACAGAAAACATTGGCGCGCGACGCTTACATACTGTCATGGAAAAATTATTAGAAAACATTTCGTTTGATGCCGCAAACAAATCCAGCAAAAAACTCAAAATAGACTCCAAATACGTCAATTCACAATTAGAGAAATTAGCAAAAGATGAAGACTTGAGTCAGTATATTTTATGATAACGGAATTTGGATTATCTCAATGGACTGAAACACCGGATTCGTCAGCACAATCCTCCATGATTGATGCGCTCGAGAATGGGCATGTTTTATTATTTAAATCACTTCCGTTTCAATTAGAACCTCACGAAAAAAAATTTCTCACACCAGAGATTATTAATACGCCTAAACGCAAAAACATTAGCTATAACCTAAATAATAAAGATATGAAGGGTTGTGAAAATCCGGCGGTCGCACAAATGATGGATCGCTTTTCAAACTCTGCAAGCCAATTAATTAATAATTTATTTCCCCACTATAAAAATCATATCAAAACTGGTCGAACCAGTTACCGTCCCGTTGAAATCGCTACGCGCGCCCCGCTATCTGGCAGCAAAGATGACAGACTTTTACATGTCGATGCATTTCCAGCTACGCCTGTTGCTGGCAAAAGAATATTGCGAGTTTTCAGCAATATTCACCCTAATCATGGAACGAGAGATTGGAGATTAGGAAAAAGCTTTGCAGAAGCCATGGAAAAATTTATTCCCCAAATTTCTAAACCACTGCCAGGCATTAGAACCTTAAAAAAATTATTTAAAATTACGCGCGGCTACCAGACGTTATATGATTATTACATGCTGAATTTGCATAACACGATGAAAGCGGATGAAAATTATCAAAGAAAATATCCTGATATTTATGCTCTGCCTTCTCAATCTACGTGGATAGTTTTTACTGATGCTGCACCGCATGCAGCGATGGGAGGCCAATTTTTATTAGAACAAACTTTCTATCTACCTCCGGAAAATATGGCGTTTCCGGAGCGTTCACCGTTGAAACGGCTAGAGAAGTTTTTAAACACTCCGCTCGTTTAATCCCGCACAAACAGCAAACTCACCCACGCCAACACTAAATAAATCGGCAAAATCACAAATGCATGATGGTAATCACTTAATGAATAATGTCGCGCACCATTCACCAATTCACCACTCCAATGCAAATCCAAAAAATTTCCAACAATGGGTTGCGTCAACGCACCTATAATATCGCCGCCCGTATTCACCATCGCAACCACCGTTCCGACCATTAATACGGGATTTAAATTTTTCGCTAATACAAACGCTAATAAAATTGCGGCAGAACATAATCCAACCATGAACATCAACAATCCAATCAGCCATACAGATAAGTGATGTTCATAAATTAAGATCAACAAACTTAAACTCGATACAATAGCGGCGATTTTCATAATAAACGCATGTGCATTTGTTTTGTCGGCAATAAATCCTAAAATAGGTCCGCCCAAACCAAATCCCACAAAAATCAATGACAATAAAAACGATGCCTGTTCTAAGCTCATCGGATACGCTGCGCATAAAAACGGATTTCCCCATAATCCACCCAACACCGAAACCGGCGAAAATGCACAGCCACTATAAATGGTCAACGCCCAATTTGTAGGGCTTTTTAAAATATTAATTAGATTATTTAATGAAAAGGATTCAGTATCCGTGGAAGTAGCAGTATTTTTTGAAATTGGATTATCACGCGCAATCACAAAGAAAACAAAGGCAATTAAAAATCCCAACAAAGACACATCAAACAACATTTTTCGCCAACCAATATGATGCAATACAAAAACTAATGGCGCTTCACCAAATACCGCACCTAACATAATCGCAGTTCCTAATAATCCACTCACAAATGCAAAGTGCTGTGGCTTAAAATTATCCGCGCCGCATTTAAGATAACTCACTGTCGCAAAACTGGTTCCCATACCAATCAACATGCGCGACAACATTGCTGAACCAAAAAATTGGGAATAACTGAAAAATAATGCACCCAACGCACACATAGCGATGGCTAATGGCGTCACTCTTTTTACACCAAATTTATCTAATAATGGCCCCGCAAATATTTGAACCACTAAATAGCCATAAAAATACATGGCGGCAAGATTCCCCAATTGCGCGCCATTAATGTGAAACGCTTTCATGAGATTGTCGCTCATGATGCCGGGTGAGACTTGTAATACGTATTTATAAAACAAAAAAGCAGCAGATAAAGCGATAATAAAAATAGGATAGTTTCGGTCTAAAAAATTCTTTGCTGATGTCATAATCCGTCTCTCTGATTTGGCTGGGGGAAAAACGTCAAATTTTGGATAAAAAGAGATTAGTGCCGGGTGGCACAGACATTACAGACGAAAAATTGAGGGGTAGAAAAAATATTCATTGAATGAATGTACTGGAAAGTGATGAAGACTGTCAAGCACTTACTCTATAACTCAATCGAAGCTCTAGTGATGTCATCCTGAACACATCGAAGTATCTTATTTGAATTTTTAATCTTAGCGCCTTAGGAAGGCAAGTAGATAGAGATCCCACACGCCTACAGCGTTCGGGAGAACAAATCTTTTCTACTCAACAAAAACACCTCGCCTTCCCCATGCTCAAATTCAAGCCAAATAAAAGGCAAATCGGGAAATTGTTTGATTAATTCTCCCGCAGAATTTCCGACTTCGACAATTAAAATTCCATCATCGGATAAATAATTTTTAGCTTGTTTTAAAATTATTTTCACCAAATCTAATCCGTCATTGCCGGCTTTTAACGCTAAATCAGGTTCATGCAAATACTCGCTCGGCAAATCATCCATGTCTTCTTTATCGACATACGGTGGATTGGAAATAATCACATCGAATTTTTGTTCTGGAATACTTTCAAATAAATCACTCTTGATTAATTTAACACGACTTTCCAAGTGATACTTTTTAAGGTTTATCTCGGCGACATCTAGTGCATCTCGTGAAACATCAGTAGCCACGACGCTTGCCTCAGGAAAAACCTCCGCACATAAGACCGCAATACATCCCGAACCCGTACACAAATCCAACATATTTTTTATTTTGTCCGGGTTAATCCACGGCATAAATTGCTTATGAATACTCTCCGCCATCGGCGAACGCGGGATTAACACACGCTCATCCACATAAAATGACATACCCCCAAAATTCGCTTCGTGAGTTAAATATGGCGCCGGCTTTTTTTCAGTGATACGTCTTTGATATAGCGCTAAAAGCTGATCTTTCTCGTCTAAAGTAAGCACCCGCTCGCCAACTTCACGCGGACTGTCATACGGAAGTCTCAATAAAAACAGGGCCAAATACACCGCTTCATCCCACGCATTATCTGTTCCATGCCCAAAATGCAGACCCGCTTCGTCAAATGCGTTCGCGCCCCACTCAATGCAATCGTTTAATGTCGTTAAAGACATGAAAAATCCCCACAAATAATGCTATCATAGCATGGTTTACCCACTCGTCCGGCGGATATACGAACATGAAAAAGACCATCATCATCGGCATTTCCGGAGCTTCCGCTTCAGGCAAAAGCCTTTTAGCCAATACTATTCTAAGTGAATTGAGCTCTGAACAAGTCGTCGTTATTCCCGAAGATTCTTACTATAAAGATCATCCAAACATGCCGGATGAAGAACGGGCCAAAATTAATTTCGATCACCCTGATGCATTTGATCATGACTTACTGTGTCAACATCTCGAAGCGTGGCAACAAGGTAAAAGTGTTGATGTCCCGCGATATGACTTCACCACTCACCGTCGCTCACCTGAAACGCACCGCGTGGGACAACATACCATCGTTATCTTAGAAGGTATCTTGTTGTTTGCTGAAAAAAAATTACGCGAATTAATGGACATACGAATTTTCATGGATACCCCATTAGATATATGTTTGATCCGTCGCGCCCGTCGTGATGTTATTCAACGTCACCGGACATTTGAATCTGTATTATTACAATATGAAACTACGGTTAGACCCATGTATCTACAATTTATTGAGCCGTCAAAACGCTATGCGGATATTATTGTTCCGCGCGGCGGGGAAAATCGCATTGCGATTGATATGATCAAAGCTAAAATGCGTGAATTATTAGTTAACGCTAACGTTTAATTTCAGGAGAAATTTCATGGGATTTTTATCAGGTAAGAAAATTTTAGTCACCGGTGTGTTAAGCGACCGTTCTATTGCCTCAGGAATCGCTGAAGCATTAGTGAGAGAAGGCGCTGAAATTGCCCTCACCTATCAAAACGAAAAATTACGTGAACGTGTAGAAGAGATTGCAAAACAGTGGAATGTCAAAATGTTAATTCCGTGCGATGTGTCTAGCGATGAAGAAATCACCAAAACATTTTCTGAATTAAAAAAGCATTGGTCCAATTTAGATGGCGTTGTTCACTCGATTGCCTTTGCACCACGCGAAGAATTAGAAGGCGATTTTGTTGAAAAAACTTCTCGCGAAGGTTTTAAAACAGCGCATGAAATCAGCAGTTATAGTTTTACAGCACTCGCACGCGCTGCATTACCCATGCTAAATGAAAATGCTGCGTTATTAACCTTAACGTATTTAGGTTCAGAAAAAGCCATGCCATCTTATAATGTCATGGGATTAGCAAAAGCAAGTTTAGAAGCAAATGTACGTTACATGGCAGCCAGTTTAGGCCCGAAAAAAATTCGTGTGAACGCCATTTCTGCAGGACCAATTCGCACATTAGCGGCATCGGGTGTCAGCGGTTTACGCAAAATGTTAGCGTACAACGAAAAAGTTTCACCGCTACGTCAGAACGTAACGATTGAGCAAGTGGGAAATACCGCTGCGTTTTTATGTTCAGATTTATCATCAGGGATTACGGGTGAAGTGATTCACGTTGACGCAGGATTTCACGCGATGGCGATGGGAGAGCTGGAGTAGTGTCATCCCGAGCGCCATAGGCGCGAGGGACCTCCCACATTTTAATTGAGAATAATTAATTAGGAACTGCATTTATGCATGAAATTACACTTAAAAGTCTTCAACAAGAAGTCGTTCGTGCAGAAAGCGAACGCGAAACTGACAAGCAAAAATTCATTAACGCAAACCTTCCCGACCCCCGTTCTTTACCCAAAATAAAATATTCTTTTATTGCAACCGATGACGTATCCTCTGGAATTCTGACATGCCAAAATCAAAGAGAGTATCAAGAAGACCGCGCCGATGTTATAGCACTCGACATTGATCCTTCACTTTCCATTATCGAGAGAGCTGTTCTTTTACAAAATCTCGTTGCAATTCTCTCACACTGTTTAAAAGATGAAAAAGCGGGTTCGACGCTCGTGCTTAATCTCTCGTGGCAAGATGAATTCAATATACATATTCTTGCTGCAAACCTGGGGGATAGCCGCAGCATTTTGTGTAACCTCACCAAAAATACCGTTACGCGTTTAACCTGCGATCACACCATGTTGCGCGAAAATGAACAAGATAACGTTGTTTCGCGAGGTTATGCGCTTTTAAAAAAAGGCAACGAAATGTTCATCATGGCAAAAGAGTCTAAGATTGTAGGAGTACAAAAAAAATCTTATCTTTATCCTGCTGGAGAAGGAAAACCCGGTTTACAAATGACGCGCTCCTTGGGCGACAATCCTTTACACAGTCAGTCAGAAGTATTTAATAGAACACCTGCTCTATCGTATATCTGTGCACCAAAAACAGAAAAATGTTATTTACTCAGCTCAAGCGACGGCGTTACTGATTGTGTTTCAGACGACGAAGTATTAAAAATACTCGAACTAAACAGCAATCGCAGCTACGCAACAAGACTTTGCCGAATTGCACAAACTGCTATCTTCCGAGGTAGTCATGACAACATTACTAGCGTTATAACATCAATAAGTTATGACACTCCCTCAAATAAAATACGACTACAGTTTGTTGCTGATGGCCATTCCGGAAACGCGTCCTCTGAATTCATTCACCAAAACATTAAAGAATGTTTTGTACTTGCTACGCGATATCGACAAGAATATCTTGAACAAAAAAAGAAATTAATGCCGAGAGAAGCGCGCTATTTAGAAAACATATTTCGTTTTACTGAAACGGGTTTATTAACATTCCAGCAGGGAATGGAACACATTAATTTCTTTCATAAACTTGAAGGTTTATGTAAACGCATCATTGAAAATGATCCTAAAAAATCAATTTTTTTAGATTATATTCCACATTCAATGATGAATGATGGAGAAATAAAAATAGCTTTTGATAGATTCAAAACCGGAGAAATAACAGCTCAAGAAGCCGTATTTTTATTTCTTAAGAGAGCACAAACCCTGCAACTGTCTGATGACCACCGGAAATTTTTAGTTGGCTACAAAAAGAAAAAAATTGTCCTTTGCGATCCCAATTCATCAGAGTTTGTTAAAGGTATTGATGATGCTACCAGTGTCTGCCAAGGTATTACTGCGATGATAAATGTTATTACAACACGCATGACCAATAAGGCAGCAAAAATTGAGGGTTTGCTTAAAAAAAATGGAGCTATTAAGTGAATTCGAAAATCTTGATAAGCTCATGCTTACTTGGCCAAAAAGTTCGTTACGATGGGGAACATTGTTTACAAGATCATTCTCGTTTAGCCGAGTGGATGAAATCCGGACGCACGGTTTTTATTTGCCCGGAAATGGCGGGTGGTTTACCCACTCCTCGTCCACCTTCTGAAATTCAACCCGGAAAAACAGTTAATGATATTTTTGCAGGTAGTGGAAAAGTTCTGACGATTGATGGCGAAGATGTCACACCGCAATATTTACTGGGCGCACAAAAGGCACTAGATCTCGTACAAAAACATAATATTCGCGTAGCGATTTTAAAAGCGCGCAGTCCTTCATGTGGTTCTAAACAAATTTATGATGGTACGCATTCCAAAAAATTAACTGATGGAATGGGAACAACTGCTGCGTTGTTAACGCAACATGGCGTAAAAGTGTTTGATGAGAGTGAGATTGATCTGGCATTGGATGAGGCGATGTCATATAAATAAGTGTTTACTTAAGGCCCACATCACATGCTCTCTAACTAATTCAGATTCATGATTTTCCCTGGATTTTAACGCAGAAATAACTTCCTGCGACGTCGGCGCATTTCCTAATCCTACTGCAAGATTTCGCAGCCAGCCTTCATAGCCAGCTCTTCTTATAGCAGAACCCGTCGTTTTTTCTAAAAAAGTTTTTTCATCCCACAAAAATAAATCTACTAAATTACTGTTATCCAATTCATGGCGCGGATGAAAATCATCTTCTTTCGTAAATTTTGCAAACTTATTCCACGGACAACATAACTGGCAATCATCACACCCAAATATTCTATTTCCAATCGCTTCACGAAATTCTATAGGAATAGTAGATTTATTCTCTATGGTTAGATAACTAATGCATTTACGCGCATCCAGAACATATGGCGCAATGATTGCTTGCGTTGGACAAATGGTTATACACGCAGAACAACTTCCACAATGACTTTTTTTATCTGCAATAATATCTACAGGCAAATCTAAATCCGTATAAATTTCACCTAAGAAAAAATAAGAACCCGCTTTGGAATTAATTAATAAGGTATTTTTGCCCTGCCAACCCAATCCCGCTTTTTCGCCGATAGGCTTTTCTAAAACCGGTGCGCTATCCACAAACGCACGAAACCCAAATTTGCCAATGTTGTCTTGAATTTTATTCGCCAATTTTTTTAATCGTCTTCGTAAGACTTTATGGTAATCTCGCCCAAGCGCATATCGCGCTATATAAGCTTTATTTTTATTAATAAGATTTTCTTTAATACGAGAATCCGGCGGCAAATAATCCATGCGAACTGAAATTATTCTTACCGTTCCGGGAATAAGCTTATCTGGCTGACTGCGTTTTTCACCGTGCTTTTGCATGTAATCCATACTGCCATGGAAGCTTTGAGCCAGCCATTCATGTAAACGCTTTTCATACTTATCCAAATCAGTATCTGTAATACCAATTTGTTGAAAACCCAACTCCAACCCCCATTTTTTTATCTGGGCAGCGAGCTGACTTTTATCTATAATTTTAGCCTTGTCTGACATAAGGAATTGCACCGTGACACATGAATTACGCGCCAATAGTTTCACTTCAAAACAAATCCGTCAATTATTACCGTCTCGTCATCGCGACGCGCACAAAGGAAATTTCGGGCATATTTTAGTCATTGGCGGCGATTACGGTATGCCAGGTGCGGTTCGCATGGCAGCAGAAACCGCATTGAGAACAGGCGCAGGACTCGCTACCGTTGCGACTCGACCTGAACACATTCCTGCGATTGTCGCCAATCGCCCAGAAATTATGTGTCACGGCATTACCAATGCACAGCAATTAGAACCCTTATTAAAACGCGCAACTGCCGTGATTGTGGGACCGGGATTAGGAAGATCCGAGTGGTCAAAAGAATTATTTGCATGCGCAGTTCAATCTGATCTACCAATGATTTTGGATGCAGATGCACTATATTGGCTTTCGCAATTCGAATTAGCCAAACCGAATTGGATTTTAACGCCACATCCCGGCGAAGCAGCGCAATTATTGCAAACTACTTCAAAAGGTATTCAGGCAAATCGCTTAGGTGCCGCTGGCATGTTACACGTCAAATATGGCTGTGCCACTATCTTAAAAGGTTCTGGAACTTTAATTTTGGGCAATTCGCACAAAGCTCATATCTGTAATTTTGGTAATCCTGGCATGGCAACCGGCGGCATGGGTGATGTATTAAGTGGTGTGATTGGCGGATTAATTTCGCAGAAATTAAATTTAGAAGATGCAGCATTATTAGGCGTATTTATTCACGCAAAAGCCGGGGATTTGGTGGCAAAAAAATATGGCGAACGCGGCATGCTGGCAACAGATTTGTTGGAGTTTATAAGAGAATTGGTCAACTCGTGAGGGTCAATCTCTCTACCTTCTTTTCAAATTCACCCACAATCACTCTGTCCACATAAATCCCAGGCGTATGAATATGATTCGGATCTAATTCACCCACTTCAACAATTTCTTCGACTTCGGCAACCGTAATTTTTCCTGCAGTTGCCATCATGGGATTAAAATTCATCGCCGTTTTACGGTAAATTAAATTTCCCATTTTGTCAGCTTTCCACGCTTTAATTAAACTAAAATCCGCCGTTAAACTGGTTTCTAAAATATATTCTTTATTATTAAATTTTTTAGTTTCTTTGCCGTTTGCAACTTCAGTACCTACACCGGTCGCTGTATAAAACGCCGGAATTCCGGCACCACCAGCCCTAATCTTTTCGGCCAAGGTGCCTTGAGGCGTTAAAATAACCTCCATTTCGCCAGACAATAATAATTTTTCAAACAATTGATTTTCACCGACGTAAGACGCGATCATAGTTTTTATTTGTCTTTTTTGAAGCCATAAGCCTAACCCAAAATCATCTACGCCAGCATTATTGGAAATACACGTTAAATTATTGATTTCTAAATCATGCACTTTTTTGATCAATCCCTCGGGAATTCCGCATAATCCAAATCCACCAATCATAATGGTCGTGCCCGATTTAATGCCTGAAACAGCTTCGTCATAATTTCTTACAACTTTATTAAATCCTGCCATGCGCCTTCTCCTTTTTTCGATGCTGGAAGTAAAATGTGCAAGCTTTCTTTTGCACGCGTGGCGGCAACATATAATAATCGCTGACGCTCAAACTGTGCGCGCTTCGACTCTTCGCGCTTTAAGTACTGATACGTTTTATTTTCAGTTTCGGCTTTATGTTTTAAGGGTGCAACCAATAATTCCACTTCACCTAAATAATTAATTCGCTCGGACCACAACAATAATTTTGAACTGTCTGGACGTGTAGCCCTTCCTAAACCTGGCAAAATTACCACATCAAATTCAAGTCCTTTGGATTTATGTATCGTCATAATTTCCAGTTTAATATTAGGATCTGAATTTTGAGGCAAGTTTAATTTTTCTAATTTTTTATTAATTTCCGCAAGACTTTGACACTGATCCAACAAATCAAAATACGCATAAGCGTATTTTAATTCTTGTTCATGCTGTAAATAATCAGGGCCATTTAATTTCAGCCATGTTTTTTCAATCAACATACGCAATGATATTCGGCGCCTATTTTCTAATGACCAAGCGAGAATTTCTTTTATATCATCCCATTTATTTATTTTATTAATAAGAATCCAAATTTCTGTATAAGGGTCCTGCGCTGCAATATCATGCAAATCTTTCAGACTTAATTGACACCATGGACTGCGCAACACACTTAACCAGGCGATCCTGTCTTTTAAATTTAATAGTGCGGCTGTTAACGAAAACAAATCTATTACAACCGGATGATCTTTTAGATAGGCAATATCTGTTCCTTTATACGCAATATTTTCTTTATGTAATATATCCAAAAAGGGGGTTAAGTGATTGCGCGAGCGAACCAATATTGCCGTATGTTTGTCTGCATTACGTCTAATAATATCTAAGAAATTTTCTTCGTCTTCTATAAATACTGTTTGATTAGACGTTGTTTTATGTGGAATAGACGGTTTATACGCAACGGCACCTAACGTCTCATCAGATTGCCGGGGAAATAATTTTGCGAAAAAATCATTATGCCAGTCGACTAATTTATCCACGGTCCGAAAATTCTTCAGTAAACGCAATGGCGTCAATGAGACATTTTTAATACCAGCACGTTGTGCTTGTAAAAATATGCCCACTTCGGCTTTGCGAAATCGATAAATGGATTGCATGGGATCACCCACTAAAAATAGAGTTCGACCATCACCCGCTTCCCAACCCGCAATCAATCGCTCAATTAAAGTTAATTGCATTACTGACGTATCTTGAAACTCGTCAATTAAAATATGTTTCAGACGGTAATCGAAATATAAACCCAAATCCGTGGGCTCATCTTCAGTTCCCAAGGCATTTTGGGCACGCAAATTCACTTCAATAAAATCCAAGCTATTAGCCTCACGAAATACCAATTGTAATTCTGCTACTAAAATGGGTAATAATTCAGCCAATGCGTGAATTAAATCTTTTTGAGCAGATGAATAATTTTCATCTGGCGCATAGAATAAGTCCGTCAGTGCTTCTAATAATTCAGGCGTTTCAGATAATGGCGCTTTTTTTCGCCACTCGGCTTTTTTTGTCAAAAATATATCCGCAACATTATTAACATGATATTCACCAGGTAATAGAGCATGCGCACGCTTAATTAAACATTCTCGAGATTTCTTAAGGGAATTTTCAAGCGCTGAAATACTTTCAAGACCAAACATATACGGCAGCCATTGATCTCTGTGACTTAACATATCGATACATAAATCCGTCAGTTTTAAAATATCATTATCGACATGCAATAATAATTTCTTAAGACTCTCAGAATCCTGATACAAGAAAATATTTTCGACCGCTTTTTTATACAACAGCTCAGGATCTTCCGTGAGCGTAAAATCATAGGTTTGCTTAGCTTTCAGTGGCATACGCGCCACAATTTCGTGGCAAAATGCATCGATGGTCATAATTCGCAATCGCTGCGGATCCCCCGTAAAACCTTTCTTTAAAATGCGCATGCGCATTTCGTTCGCCGCTTTTCGCGTAAATGTAATCGCCAAAATTTCTTCGGGACTTTTAACGGTAGGTAATAAATGCAAAAATCGTTGCGTCAGTAATTCTGTTTTTCCTGAACCGGCGGGTGCTTCTACAATAAATGATTCATGAGGAGACAGTGCACGAAGACGAACATCACCCTCTTCCATCACATATCAATCCCCCGACTTTTTGCCGTCTCCGTGATTTTCTCTAAGGTTCCATTTTCTGCTAACCATCCACTTGACGATAATGTTGACGGCATCGCACAAACGGAAATCACTTTTTTACAGTCAATTAAACCAAATTTAGGTGGACTGTATATCATGCACCCCATGGAAAAATTCGCTTGCCCCATCATCAATGCTGACCAATTTCCTTTATCCAGTGCAGAAGCCCAACCTGCACTCGCACCAGGATTAGCTTTAATATGGTTTATCATCACTTTACCATTTGAAATATTGTGAATCAGAAAAACGCGCGATGCGAACTTATCTGAATTAAAAATAATTTGATTATCCTGAAACGCAAAACCTTCAGGCAAACATTTTGAAAGTAGCGTTTCTTTAGGTGGCGTCGCGTCCTGTGCACACGCCGAGAAAGATAATACCCCCAAGAGTACTACACAAATCCCGAGCAATGATCTTTTCATTTCTTCACTCCCTTTTTGTTCAAAAATTCACCCATGCGATGTTTTACATCAGCTGTTGTACGAATTTCGGCTAACAATTCGGGCAATTTTTGATTGCCCAAAAACAAACTCTGAACGGTTTTCATGGCGTTCGCACTGTTTTCTAATAACAATTTTAGAATCTCTTCACCAATACCATCTATTTCGTGAATCAATCCAATTTCTTTTGCCCGCTTTGCATCAAATACTTCTCCCGTTAAAAAATAACGGCGTGCTTGACGCTCACCAATCGCGGCTATTACATATGGACTAATCAGTGCGGGAACCAGACCTAATTTAACTTCAGGAAAACAAAACTTAGCATCGGGTGTTGCAACAGCAATATCACATGCTGCGACCAATCCAACGCCTCCACCGTATGTTGCACCTTGCACCATTGCAATGGTCGGTTTTACAGAATTATGAAGCTTTTCCAATAAACTCGCCAACTTTTCAGCATCAGCAATATTTTCTTCACGCGTAAAATGGATTGCTCGTCCCATCCAATTTAAATCAGCGCCTGAACAAAAATGCTTTCCTGCGCCTTTAACACAAATCACACGCACCCGATCATCGCATTCTAATTTTATTAAAGCATCCGTAAATAATTGAATGACGTTTTCATCCATTGCATTATTCACGTCAGGACGATTTAAAATAATTTCGGCGATGCCATTTCCAGTATGCTGAACCAATACGTCTGCCATATTACATCCTCATCACACCAAAATGGGTTTTCTTCACCGGCGCATTAAAACTGGCCGACAGACTTAATGCTAAAATTTTGCGCGTTTCTGCCGGATCAATAATGCCATCATCCCACAAGCGGGCAGAAGCATGATACGGTGAATTTTCTTCTTCGTATTTTTGTAAAATAGGATTTTTGATTGCGGCTTCTTCTTCAGGAGAAAGTTCTTTTTTATCTTTGGCAATTTGAACTAACACACTCGCGGCTTGCTCTCCCCCCATCACACCAATACGAGAATTTGGCCACGTCCACATGAAATTCGGATCATACGCACGACCACACATCGCATAATTTCCGGCACCGTAACTATTTCCAATAATCACTGTAAATTTCGGCACATTGGCACACGCCACAGCTGTCACCATTTTTGCGCCGTGCTTTGCAATTCCACCTTGTTCAAATTTACTGCCAACCATAAATCCCGTAATGTTTTGCAAAAATACTAAGGGAATGTTTCGCTGACAACATAATTCAATAAAATGCGCGCCTTTTTGTGCAGACTCTGAAAACAATATTCCATTGTTGGCAATAATTCCAACCGGATAGCCGTGGATATTTGCGAAGCCACATACTAGAGTCTGACCGAATAACGCTTTAAATTCAGTGAATTCTGAACCGTCTACAATGCGCGCAATAATTTCTCGTACATCATAGGGTTTTCGCCAATCGGCTGAAATAATCCCGTAGATTTCTTCGGCAGAATATAACGGCTCACGAATTTCTTTTCGTACACAATTAAAATGCCGTTTAATATTTAATTGTGAAACCACTTCGCGTGCTAGTTGCAACGCGTGTGCGTCGTTTTGTGCATAATAATCGGACACACCCGAATGACGACAATGCACATCGGCACCGCCTAATGCTTCTGCCGTTACTACTTCGCCGGTTGCGGCTTTTACCAATGGCGGACCACCTAAAAATATGGTCGCTTGGTTTTTTACCATAATCGATTCATCTGCCATCGCAGGCACATACGCCCCACCGGCCGTACATGAACCCATAACAACGGCAATTTGCGGAATACCTTGAGAAGACATTTGCGCTTGATTATAAAAAATACGACCGAAATGGTCCCTGTCAGGAAAGACTTGATCTTGCAGCGGCAAAAATGCACCACCGGAATCGACTAAATAAATACACGGCAAATGATTTTTCGCGGCGATTTCTTGTGCGCGCAAATGCTTTTTGACGGTAAGCGGATAATAGGTGCCACCTTTTACGGTAGCGTCATTGGCGACGATCATGCATTCTTGGCCGTGCACTCTTCCAACACCCGTAATAATTCCAGCTGACGGAACGGCTTCTTCATACATACCGAATGCTGCAAATAAAGACAATTCCAAAAACTCACTGTCTTTATCTAACAAATAACTCACGCGATCACGCGGCAGCAATTTATTCGCTGCCGCGTGTTTTTCTTTGGCTTTTTCAGACCCGCCGGCTTTAATTTTTTCGGCGTGTGAGCTGAAGTGTTTTAATTGCGCTTTAAACGCTTTCGCGTTTTGCTTAAAGTCATCGCTGTGAATATCAATTTTCGTTTGGATAACTGGCATACATTACGCCAAGCCAATAATGGTCGCTAACATCACCCACACAACCCACACCACAACAATCCAATGCGGCATTTCGGTGCGATAGAAAATCCAATAAATAAACGCGGGAATCAATCCGACAACAATGGGAATAATAACGAGAGAGATAATATGTGCAGCTAACGTACCTGCGGAAAAACCTGCAAACAAGGTTGATAATTTGTCGGAAGCCATAGCATGAAATTCTGCAACCATGTGTAATACGTCTGTAAACTGGGCCTTAAAAAGAATGACCAATACGCTTAATACAATCAATCCTAAAAACGACTTCAACATCATTCCACTCCTTGAGCTGTTAATGGGTACTGAATACTACATCATCTCGACTGCTAAGGCAGTAGCTTCACCACCACCAATACACAACGACGCAACACCACGTTTTAATCCACGCTGTTTCAGCGCAGATAATAAAGTCACCACAATTCTCGTGCCCGATGCACCAATCGGATGGCCTAAAGCACACGCTCCACCAAGAACATTAACTTTGTCATGCGATAATTTTAATTCTTTCATTGCAACTAATGTGACTATTGAAAAAGCCTCGTTAATTTCAAACAGATCAACATCATTTATATTCCAGTTTATTTGTTGTAATAATTTTTGAATAGCCAAAACTGGCGCAGTCGTAAACCATGCGGGATCATGAGAATGCGTTGCGCTTCCCACAATTTTTGCAATAGGCTTTAATTTTCGCTTTTTGGCTTCGGATTCAGATATTAATACAACAGCTGCAGCGCCATCCGAAATTGAACTAGCATTTGCCGCAGTAACCGTCCCATTGGGATCAAAAGCCGGTTTTAATTGCGGAATTTTTTCAGGTCGAGCCTTTTGTGGCAATTCATCTTGATTAATATTATTTATAGCAATAATTTCATCGCCAAATAAATTTTTCTGCGCACGCGATAAAGATTCTAATGCAAACTTATCTTGCTCTTCGCGGGAAATATTATATTTCTTGGCTGTTTGTTCTGCGTACAATCCCATTAATTTTTTGTCGTACGCATCTTCTAAGCCATCCAGAAACATATGATCTTTTAATTCACCGTGACCTACTCTATAACCTGATCTCGCTTTTAATAATAAATAAGGCGAATTCGACATGCTTTCCATGCCACCCGACACGGTAATTAATTTCGGATCCGCTAACATAATGGATTTCATACCCGATCCGCAGACTTTGTTAATTGTCGTGCAATTTACAGAAGTAGGAAGTCCCGCATGAATCGCGGCTTGACGTGCAGGCGCTTGCCCCAAACCCGCAGGTAAAACACATCCCATAAAAACTTCTTGAATATCACTGGAATTTAATCCTGATCTTACAATAGCTGCTTTTATGGCTTCAGCACCTAATTGAACCGCAGAAAAATCTTTCAATTCACCTAATAATCCACCTATAGGCGTCCGCGCCATACCAACTATAACGACATTATCCATTTTATCCATGCTGAAATAATTCCCTTCCAATTAACATTCGTCGAATTTCTGACGTGCCTGCACCAATTTCATATAATTTTGCATCACGTAATAAACGCCCTGTTGGATATTCATTAATATAGCCATTACCGCCTAAACATTGAATCGCTTGTAATGCCATTTGTGTTGCGCGCTCAGAAACATACAAAATTACACCGGCAGCATCTTTTCGTGTCACCTTGCCAAGATCACATGCTTTTGCAACAGAATACAAATAACTTTGCGATGCAGATAATGTTGTATACATATCAGCAACTTTACCTTGCATTAATTCAAATTCACCAATGGCTTTACCAAATTGTTTACGTTCACGCACATACGGCAAAACAATATCTAAGCACGCTTGCATAATTCCGACAGATCCGCCGGCTAATACGACGCGCTCATAATCCAAGCCACTCATTAATACTTTTGATCCCTGATCAACTTTACCTAAAATATTTTCTTCGGGGACTTCGCAATTATCGAAAACCAATTCACAAGTATTTGATCCACGCATACCCAATTTGTCTAATTTTTGGGCTGTCTTAAACCCTTTAAATTTCTTTTCTATAATAAACGCTGTAATTTTTTCGGTTTTAGCATACACCACAAATACATCTGCCTCGGGACCATTCGTAATCCACATTTTATGGCCATTTAATATGTATTTATTGCCTTTCTTCACGGCTTTACATTGCATACCCATGACATCTGAACCCGCACCGGTTTCACTCATGGCCAATGCACCAACATGCTCGCCTGAGACTAATTTGGGTAAATACTTGGCTTTTTGTTCATTTGTACCATTCAAGCTGATTTGATTCACGCAAAGATTAGAGTGAGCCCCATAACTTAAACCGACCGAGGCAGAGGCTCGACTGATTTCTTCCATGGCGATGACATGGTCGAGGTACCCCATGCCTGCTCCGCCAAATGCTTCATCAACGGTGATACCTAATAAACCCATGGCACCCAGTTTTGGCCATAAAGCCTTGGGAAATTCGTTCTTTTCATCGATGTGTTGCGCAAGGGGTGCGATTTCAGCGGTCGCGAATTGCGTCACCGCTTCACGTAAAAGTTGCGTAGTTTCAGGTAAATCCATGTAGAGTCGTTTTAGCATTACCTCTCCTAATACGGCGTAAAGTTAGCGTATAATACAGAATTTGAGGGTAAGGAAAAACATGACAACGTGTATTCTGGCACAATTAAATTTCACGGTCGGTCGCGTCGATGAAAACGCTCAAAAAATCCTCAATTGTCTCAAAAAAGTCCACGAAACCCATAAATCTGCTGTAGTGATTTTTCCTGAGCTAGCGCTCTCGGGTTACCCCCCGGAAGATTTGTTATTTCGAGAAGATTTTCTTTTTCAAGTCCAACAAACCCTTAATTATATTATAGAAAATTTGCCGAGCGAAATTGTTGCGGTCATTGGCTATCCTGAATCAGAACATAAAAAACTGTATAATTCCGCCGCCGTGATGTTAAATCACAAAATCATAGCCAATCATCGCAAACAAATTTTGCCTAATTACGGTGTATTTGATGAAAAGCGATATTTTGAAACCGGAACAGAATCCACCGTATTTGATTATCAAAACATTAAATACGGCTTAACCATTTGCGAAGATTTATGGCACAGCGAACCTGCCATGATGGCAAAAAAAGCCGGCGCTGAAGTGTTAATTTCCATCAATGCTTCACCATTCCATGTCGGTAAATATGAACGGCGTATGGAAAAAATGCGGGTACGCGTTTCCGAAACAAATCTTCCTATTCTGTATTTAAATCATTGCACGGGCCAAGATGATTTAATTTTTGAAGGCGGATCGTTTGGATTAAATAATAAAGGCGAGCTGATTGGACAAGCTAAATTTTTTGAAGAAGATGTGTTAGCTGTCGATATCCATGCAAAAGCTATTCATCCTTCGATTCCTGATTCAATTACAGAATGCTACAACGCATTGGTCTTGGGAACCCGCGATTATGTGTTGAAAAATAATTTCAAAAAAGTCGTGCTGGGATTTTCTGGCGGGATTGATTCTGCCGTTACATTAGCTGTCGCAATTGACGCACTCGGCGCAGAAAACGTCTTACCCGTAATATTACCGACACGGCATACCTCTCAATTAAGCTTGGATTTAATTGAACAACAACTAAAGCTATTTAAGATAAAACCCTATAAAACTATTAATATAGACCCTATTTACAATAATTATCTTGAATTATTAGATTTAAAACATAAAAACAATTTAACCACACAAAATCTTCAGGCTCGCATTCGGGGTACTATTTTAATGGCCCTGGCTAATCAAGAAAATTTAATTTTATTAAATACCAGCAACAAGAGCGAAGTCGCCGTAGGCTATGGTACTTTATACGGTGATCTCTGTGGCGGCTATGCCGTATTAAAAGACGTGTGGAAAACAGAGGTTTATAACTTGGCTCGCCATAAAAATATCTTACCTGGCATTATTGATCGCGAACCCACTGCTGAATTAGCACCCAATCAATTAGACACAGATAATTTACCGCCGTATGAACAATTAGATATTATTCTCAAAAATTATGTCGAGCAGGATTTATCGATTGAAAATATTGTTGAATTAGGTTTTGATAAAAAAATCGTAGAACATTGCGTGAAATTATTAAAACACAACGAATACAAACGCAAACAAGTTGCACCTGGCCCACGTGTCACACGACGTGCCTTTACCCGTGAACGACGCTACCCTATTACTTCTGGATAAAACATTATGGAATCTATCGATAAAACCTATAACCCTCACGCCATTGAAAAAACGTGGTACGAACGCTGGGAAAAAGCAGGTGATTTTAAACCGTCTAATCACGGCAATGCCTATTGCATAGTACTACCACCGCCCAATGTAACGGGTAGCCTACATATGGGTCACGGATTTCAGCATACCTTAATGGACGCATTAATTCGTTATCATCGCATGTTAGGCGATAACACATTGTGGCAAGGCGGCGTTGATCACGCTGGAATTGCCACGCAATTAGTCGTTGAACGTCAACTCGAAAAAGACGGAAAAACACGCCACGATCTAGGACGCGAAAAATTCATTGAGAAAACCTGGGAATGGAAAAATACGTCTGGCAACATGATTTCGCAACAAATGCGCCGCATGGGTTCCAGCATTGATTGGTCTCGTGACAGATTTACGATGGATGACGGATTTACCAAAGCCGTAAATTACGCCTTCAAAAAATTATATGACGACAAATTAATTTACAAGGGAAAAAGATTAGTTAATTGGGATGTGAAATTACAAAGCGCCATTTCTGATCTGGAAGTATCCACGAACGAAGAAGATGGCCATTTATGGCATATTAAATATTATTTAAACAATGCTGATAAAAAAGATTATTTAGTGGTGGCAACAACGCGCCCTGAAACACTATTTGGCGACGTTGCAGTAGCCGTTCATCCTGACGACGAGCGATATCAAAAATACATTGGCAAAACCGTCACGCTGCCAATTATTAATAAACAAATACCAGTTATATCGGATGAATTTGTTGAAAAAGATTTTGGTTCAGGCGTAGTGAAAATTACACCAGGCCATGATTTTAATGACTACGAAGTTGGCAAGCGTCATAATTTAGAAATCATTAATATTCTCAATAAAAACGGGACTTTAAATAACTTAACGCCTTTCGAAAATATTGATCGTGCTAAAGCCAGAACGTTAACACTGACAGAATTAGAAAAATTAAATCTATTAGATAAAACCGAAAAATATAAAGTCAAAACTCCACGCTCTGAAAGAACGAATGAGATTGTCGAGCCATTCTTAACAGATCAATGGTATGTCAGCATGTCGAGCTTAGCGAAACCCGCCATTGAAGCAGTAAAATCCGGCAAATTAAAGTTCATTCCTGAAAACTGGACCAAGACTTACTTGCAGTGGCTGGAAAATATTCAAGACTGGTGTATTTCACGACAATTGTGGTGGGGACATAAAATTCCCATCGAAGGTGAAACAGATGTGTTAGACACATGGTTTTCTGCAGCATTGTGGCCATTTGCAACATTAGGTTGGCCAGACAAAACGCCAGATTTAAAAACATTTTTCCCGACAAATGTATTAATCACCGGCTTTGACATTATATTTTTCTGGGTCGCCCGTATGGTTATGTTCAGCTTGTATTTCACGGGCGAAGTACCTTTCAGAGAAGTCTATGTCACGGGATTAATTCGTGATCAACACGGTCACAAGATGTCAAAATCAAAGGGAAATGTTTTGGATCCCATCGATTTAATTGACGGCATTAATCTCGATAGATTGATTGAAAAACGTACGTCTGGATTATTAAATCCCAAACAAGCGCGAGCCATTACTACGCATACAAAGTCAGAATTTCCAGAAGGCATTCCTGCATTTGGAACAGACGCGTTGCGATTTACGTTTTGCGCGTTAGCGAATACGGGTCGGGATATTAAATTTGATTTAGGACGTGTCGCAGGTTATAGAAATTTCTGTAATAAACTCTGGAACGCCGCGCGGTTTGTGTTGATGAATACTGAATTGAGTGATTCTGTTTCGATCGCGGATCAATGGATTTTATCTCGTTTGCAACGCACCACAGAAAATATGCGCACCCACTTTAAAGAATATCGCTTTGATTTATTAGCGCAGACGATTTATGAATTCGTATGGAATGATTACTGTGACTGGTATTTAGAGTTGTCAAAAATTAACAAAAGTAAAACCATTAAAACAGTTATGATTGAGATTCTTAAGTTATTAAGCCCTTTCATGCCATTTATTACCGAAGAGCTATATCAAAAATTTGTCCCAGGCAAAACATTACAACACGAAAAATATCCTGGAGTTAATCCAACACTCATTTCAGATTCTGCTGAAAATAAAATAACCTGGCTTCAAAATATCATTATGGCCATCCGTAATATTCGCAGTGAAATGCAAATTCCACCGAGCAAGAAAATTACCGTTTTATTTCAAAATGGCTCCAAGATAGATCATCAGTTATTATCTGAGCTTCAATCCGAGCTTCAATTTTTGGCGCGTATAGATAAGTTAGAAAAAACAGAAAATGCTCCGACGCAGTCAGCCACTGCGGTTGCTGGCGAATTACAATTATTCATTCCGTTAGCGGATTTAATTGACACTAAAGCCGAAAAAGAACGTCTCACCAAAGAAATTAATAAGCTAAAAATAGACTTAGATAAAACACAGATTAAATTAAACAATCCCAACTATGTGGATAAAGCCCCTGCTGCAGTTGTACAAAAAGAACGTGAACGTGCCGCAGAATGGCAAAAAACACTCGAAAAACTAACCTCTCAGCTGCAAAAATTATCTTGATATCTCTTTAGCGTTATAACGGCATATCACTGCCGTTATAACGTTACCTCGTAAAATTCCCATCGATTTCCCGGAAATATTCCGAGCTCTTTTTGTCACTTCATTTTTCTAACCTAAGCACTCTTTTAACTGCTTAGGAATTTTACCATGAAAGATGCATTAATCATTTCACCAATTGAAATTGTGGGATTGAAACAAAAACCTGTTTTATATTTTGACCCAGAAAATATTGAAAATTTTAACTTGATACCTGATATTGAAAAAAAATCTTTTTTGAAACTCGCTCAAACACCACAGTTTTGCGGCAAGCATGGAGAAACGGGTATAAAACAAATTACTCACAACCCACCAACTTGCCAAATTACATTTCAAGATAAGCAGCTCACCGCCAGCTATGCCATTAAATATGAAATGAAAATTGTTGGTGCAAGTAAAGAAGGTCGAATAGGCCTTTGCGAAATCGAAACGAGTGACAAAAATAATCCTACGGCACTTGTGGCAGTGACCTATCTTCCCAAAGGGTTTCACACCGCAAAAAGCACGAATAAAAAATACAGCATTTCAATGGAAAAAACAGGTTTTTTTGCCGTTAAAAAAGACAGTCATAGTGAAAAACTTAGCTCTGCAAAACCACTCAGCAAGAACACTGCAAACAAGCACCGCTAACCTTGAATGCACAAGCCACACATGATTTAATACCTCGTAATCTTACGGGGTATTACTTCAATGAAAAAGCTATCAATCGAGAGCCTCAACAATCTTTTTGAATTCCTTCAAAATCAAACAGAAGCTGTGCTATGGATTCGAAGCCGTAGCTACGAACGACAACTCTTTGTTAGCCCTAACTTTGATAATTTGTGGGGCTACAGCAGCCAAGCTTTATACGAAAATCCTTCTATCTTTGATACTTTTCTTGTGCCTGACGATCGCAATGTCGCTCGCGAAATGATTGTGCATGACGAATCCGGGCAAGAACACGTGAGCTATCTTTACCGCATCCAAAAACCGAGCGGTGAAATTAAATATATCAAAGATTGGCATTACCTACTCACCGATGAAAAGGATTATATTGTTGGCATCGCTGGTATTGCACAGTTTATTGATAAAGCATCATGGGAATCAGAATTTGCTGCAAAACATAAAAACTTTCAACATCAAAGCTCGTTTCAATTACTACAACAACATATTTTTCGAACACTAAAAAATGAACTTCACATTAACTCTCAATCTATTTCACAAAATTCACCTAAACTTGCTTTTGGGTGGATTAAAGACAAAAAAGGAAAAAATATTGAGCTCACCAGCCGTGAGTCAGAATGCTTAAGTTATGTTATGCAAGGCAAATCTGCCAAACAAACAGGGGCTATTTTAAACATTTCTCAACGTACCGTTGAATTTCACTTGGATAACATCAAACAAAAAGCGCAATGTAGAACTAAGCTAGAACTATTAAGCCAAGTAAAGTCTACCTAAGATTCCTAAACCAAAAGCTCTCCGTAAAATTACGAGTACACATTTAGAACAATTACCTTTAAGTTAATTTTTTTGACGAGCTCATTCATGCAAGACGCCTTAAAACCAAAACTTTTGCAGCCTCAACTCGGTCTAGGCTGTTTATATCCCGAAACCGCTGCGCTTATTTCAGATGCCCTCAAAAACGGCATAGCTTTCTTTGATACCTCAAATGTCTATGACGATGGCAACGCGGAAATTTCCTTAGGCAAGGAATTGGCAAAATTACCGAGAGAAAGCTTTCAGATCGCAACAAAAGCAGGATGCACACAGCCTAAATTTAAATTAAATGGCTCTCCCCAACATATTTTAGACAGCTGCAAAAAAAGCTTAACTGCCCTCCAGGTTGAATATATCGATCTTTATTATCTTCATCGCGTTGACCCTAAAATTCCCATAGAAACCTCAATGGAAGCATTTAAACAATTACTCGATGAGAAAAAAATAAAATACGTTGGATTGTCTGAAGTAACTCCCACTCAAATCAGACGCGCAAATGCAGTATGCCCTATTTCAGCTATTCAAATAGAATATTCACCGTGGAGCCGACATGATGAACACAACGGCGTTATTCAAACCTGTCGAGAATTAGGCATCGCTATTGTCACCTATTCACCGTTAGGCCGCGCCTTTTTCACCGCTGAATTTAATAGCCGATTTTATGCAAATGATTTCCGTCATAACATCAATCGCTATGGCTCAAAAAATATCGAGCAGAATATTAAGCTTCGGGAAAGATTAAACACTTTTATCCAAAATGCTTTTCCTGAAAAGACAATAACATTAAGCCAATTTATTCTGGCGTGGCAGATTCACAAAGGTTTTATTCCTATTCCAAGTACAACAAACTTAACTCACCTTCGAGAAAATATTGCCGCCACTCACCACAATTTTTCACCTGAACTATTTAGCGCTTTTGATACATTGTTAAACCAACTTAATTTTCTTGGCGAGCGGTACAACTCCCCTAAATCAAGCCGTATTTATAACGGAGTGCCCTTTATTCCCAAAAATGAAAGCAATGCTTTGCTTACAACAGATCCTTCGATTACTCAAATAAATAAAATAACCTATGAGGAACTTCATCACATTACTCATCAAGTAGCTGCGGGACTTTCACAAAAATTTGATCCTAAATCTGTTGTTGCCGTTCATCTTCCTGAAAGCATGGATTATATCATTGCCCTGCTTTCTATTTGGAAAGCAGGCATGATTTATTTTCCCCTTAATAATAAATCTCCTGTAAATACTTTACATCTTCAAAAAGCACAGGCTGTTTTATTGGATAAAAATCTCTACGATGAATTACGTTTCACAACTAAACATTCAGCTTCTTTTGAACCTGCTGAATTATGTGATCAAGACTGGGCTTACTATATTGCTTCGTCTGGAACTACCAGCGCGCCTAAAATTATCCGAATTCGCTTTGAATCACTCATGTCACGTATTCGCGATCATCAGCAACGCATGAATATTCATAAAAAAAATAATGATATTATGCTCGCGCTGTTAAATTGTGCGTTTGATGCTAGCATCATGGAAATACTTTCAGCGTTAACCAAGGGAATTCCCTTATTTATCGCTCCCGAATCTATTCGAGAAAATGTATTTAGTTTACCTCAATTATTTTCACTTGCGCATCAACAGGGAATGCCTATTACTACGGGCATTTTCGTGCCCAGTATTCTTAAAGGTATGTCACCCCAACAATTTCCAGGTTTAAAAAGCTTTTTAGCGACGGGTGAAGCGTTTGAAAAAACTGAACAAGTCAAAACATGGCTAGATGCAGGCATCAAAATTTTTAATGGCTATGGCCCGACAGAAGTCACGTTTGGTGCCAGTATTGTCGAAGTTACGGAGCCCCATAATATTCCGTTATTTTTCGACAATAGTTCTCAACAGAATAATGGCCTCTTTTCAGGATTAGTGTGCCTTTGTCTTAAAAAAGAAAATGAAGCTCCAAACGCCAAGTGGACTTTACTCGATAGCCACGATAGCGAAGGCGAAGTGTTTCTCTCAGGAATAGAGGGATTAGGTGAATATTTAGATGATCCTGAACGTAATCAAAAAAGCTTTATTCCATCTAAAAAATACCCCGAATATTTTGCGCCAGAAGTCATAGAAAAAATCAAATTATTTCCTCGTGTTTATCGTGTTTTCGACATCATTAAACGCATTGAAGATCGCTTTGTTTTTGTCAGACGCAGCGACAGAATGATCAAACGTGCGGGAAAACAAGTTGACCTTGAAGAAATGGAATCGCGCTTTAGAACATGCTTTCCCAACATGAATACGTTTATTGTTTATCATAACAAACTCATTAGAGCTTATATTACAAGCGAAACCATACCCAATGTTTCTACCTTAGAAGGCGACAAACCTAATATTTATTATTATTTGAATCATCCTGCGTTTGTAAGCGAAAACAAAAGTAACAGTAAATTAAAAATAACTTTTGAAAACTTAAACCCGCATGCAAGAAAAATACTTCAAAACAACGAGACTCTCTCACCCACACAACAAAAAGTCTACGAAATATGGCAAAAACTTTTTAACGAAGAGATGCATATTACTCTTAATACAGATTTTACCGAAGAATTAGGCGGCGAATCCCTGTTGTGCATGCAAATGACTAATCAAATCTGGAATACACTACTTGATCAAAAAATTCTAGAACAGAACTCAAGTACCGTTGAATTTTCGAGATACATCAATAAAAATAAAACTATCCGAAAAATTGCTGAACTTGTAGATGCCTGTAACTCAACCTATCTTGAGAGCACTGAAGACAATATTTTTAGTTTTAAACAAGATATTTCTTCTAATATAGACAACGAGACAATAATCGTCAGTGCCATTTTGCAAATCCGACG
>JANRJR010000067.1:0-3768 GCA_033763845.1 Gammaproteobacteria bacterium
TTGCCGCGCGATATTAAAGCCATTGGCGCACAAATTATTTTAGGTAATACCTATCATTTAATGTTACGTCCCGGTACGGAAATTATTAAATCACACGGTGATTTACATGATTTTATGCAATGGGATGGACCTATTCTTACCGACTCCGGTGGATTTCAAGTTTTTAGTTTAGGTGATATTCGAAAAATTACCGAAGAGGGTGTGCATTTTAAATCACCGTTAAATGGCGAAATGATTTTTCTGTCTCCCGAAAAATCCATGGAAGTTCAGCGTGCATTAGGCTCTGATATTGTGATGGTATTAGATGAATGCACGCCATTTCCTGCAACGCACGAAGCTGCAAAAACATCGATGGAAATGTCATTACGTTGGGCAAAACGTTGCAAAATTGCGCACCATGAAAAAGAACAAAATAAATCAGCATTATTTGGAATTATTCAAGGCGGCATGTATGAAGATTTACGTGATATTTCTTTAGCAGGATTGGTCGATATTGGTTTTGATGGTTATGCGATTGGTGGATTATCTGTCGGCGAACCGAAAGCAGATATGTTTAGAGTATTGGATCATTTAGCGCCGCATCTACCGCAAGATAAACCGAGATATTTAATGGGTGTTGGCACGCCAGATGATTTAATTGAAGGTGTATTACGTGGTGTAGATATGTTTGATTGTGTGATGCCAACGCGAAACGCACGAAACGGTCATTTATTCACGAGTGAAGGTGTGGTCAAGATTCGTAACAGTGCGCACAAGAAATCCACCCAGCCGTTGGATCCTAATTGCGACTGTTATACCTGCCAGAATTTCACGCGGGCGTATTTGTATCATTTGGATAAGTGCCATGAAATTTTGGGTGCCCAGCTGAATACTATTCATAACCTCCGTTATTACCAGGTTTTGATGGCGGGAATTCGCCAGAGTTTAGAGGAAAAGCGATTTACGCAATTTGCGCGGCAATTGCTTGACCGAAACCGTGAGGCCCGTTTAGACTAGCCGCCTTTCTTATATTCCCCGATAGCTCAGTCGGTAGAGCAAGTGACTGTTAATCACTGGGTCCGTGGTTCGAGTCCACGTCGGGGAGCCACTTCTATCAAGCATTTGAAGCCATTTCCGAATTTCCCAAAATATTCATTGTGGGGATTTTGTGGGGGCTGGTGAAATTTCCTGTCCGAATTAATGTTAACGTCGGACTACTTTGATTATTTTCCCCACATACTTTATTTGCAGCTGTAATTAAATTTCTAAGCTCGACAGAGGAATAATGTGTCGTAATTCGCCCGCTTTTATGTCCAAGCAAATCTTGACGATCTTCAAAATTTACTCCTGCCGATCGTAACCTTCTGCCAAAAGTATGTTTTAAGTCATGCACTCGAACGAGTGGAAGTCCCACGCGTAAACGAGCTCTTCTCCATGCCATCGTCATCATTCTGTAAAAAGGATGTCCTTTGTATGTGAAAACATATTCAGGATGTTGTCCTCTCACTTCTTCAATGACCTGTTTTGCAGTATGGTTTAGCACAACTAATCTATCCTCACGATTTTTTACCCTTTCACCTGGTATAACAAAAACAGAACCTTCCGGAGTTTTAATTTCCCACTCCCATCTTAAATTACATATTTCTTGATCCCGGCAACCTGTGTTGACGGCAAAAAGAGCTAAGCGTCTAAGATGAAGTGGTAATTCTCCAAAAAATTCTTCTTGTTCTTTCCAGCTTAATGGATAAGGTTTTCGTTTATCATATTCGATTAAAAGTTTGATTTTTGGAGCAGTAACTAACCATGTCATTCCGTATTCATCTAGCCACTCAGTAGCAGCAAGATTCAACATATGTCTTATTAGTTGGAGGGCATAATTAATGGTTCTGCTCTTAACACCGTCTTCTTTTCGTTTTTGAATAAATGTTTGTAGGTTTCCCATATGTATACTTTCCAAGGGTAGTTCTCCAATATATTTATCCAGGTCTTTTAAAACCCAAGCTTTTTCCTGAATGTGTTTATTATTTTGGTTTTCTAATAAATACTTTGTTGCCGCTTCACGAAATTGTCGTTTAGGGCGAACACCGTAGATTTGAGCTTGCCGAACTAATTCGCTTTGTCTCGCGAGATATTTTTCAGCTTCTTCGAGGTCACCAGTTTGAGTGCTTCCTCGAAAGCGTTTTCCACAGATGTATTTATCAATGTGCCAGAATTCCCCGCGTTTATAGAGGCCTGGCGTACGTTTACGTCCCATACTTTTCTCCTTATACCGGGACGCCCACTACATTGTTTATATTGCTCAACCCAGTGATCTAAATCAAGTCTGTCAAAAGCAATGCCGTGTGCGCCAATAGGAATTTCTGTGAGGGCAGGTCGAACTTCTTTGTTGAAGAGATTTTTGTTCATTCCTATATAGGTTGGTGCATCACGCAGTCTAATTAACCTTGCATTCATATTTTGACCCTCAAAATTAGGTATTCAATTTTGCCACCAAAAATAGTGATTGATTTCTCAACGAGCAGAAGGCTTAATGTGCGTACATAGTTTGCTAATACTACCAATTAAAAAAAGGACACTGATTATGAACAATCTTAATAACGCAGTTTCAAAGCCATTTATTTTGTTTTTTAAATTCCTTCATCTCTTTGCTTATTCTCGGTCTGGCCCTTTAAGCATTAAAAAATTCTCTATCTAAACTGTTTGTAGTCTAGCTGACTATTTGTCCAAACTTTTGGACAAATACTTCGTTATGCTCACTTATAAGAAATTAATAAGAATAGTGGGGTAGGGTTATGGGAAACGAAGCGCTGATTGAAGCGATTCGATTTTTTGATTCCCAACAAAAATTGTCAAAAATGTTGGGTGTTAACCGTAAAGTGATTAATAACTGGTTGAACATGTGTGTTCGTGTGCCAGTGCAGCATGCTATGTCCATTGAAATACTAACGGATGGGCAAATTCTTGCTGAAAAATTATCCCCTCATGCGAGAGCACAAATCATGAAATACAAAACATTTTTAAAAGGAAAATGACGATGCGGGAATACGTTGTGTTACAAACTGAGTTTTGGATTAACCCTCAATATCTTTCGTTGTCATTGAATGCTCATTTAATTGGCGGTTATTTAATGAGTTGTCCGCATGGTGATAATGCGAAAGGATATCAAACGGCTGAGGAATATATGGCAGCCATGCTTTCTTTAGACAAGTTTACGATCCGACGAGCTATACAAGAGCTGATCGAGAAAGACTTTTTAAGTCCAGATTTTAAGATGGTATGGAAATTGGTTCATTTTTTTAAGCCTGAATTAAATTCCGAAGGTAAGCCTAAGAAAAAAAAAGAATTTTCTCGAAACAGAGCGCACTTTTGTAAAGATATTTAGTTTTTCTTTTTTTATTCTTAATGAGAGTAGTTGATGTATGGCACGTTATCGTAAAATTGAAACGCGTATTTGGAATGATCAGCGCTTTAATTCACTAACCGTTGATGCAAAACTTCTTTTTTTCTTTCTTTTAACTCACCCGAACTTAACTGCATTGGGTGCAATGCGCGTATCCATTTTAGGGTTGGCAGGTGAATTGAACTGGAGTGAGCGCAAACTTCGACATGCTTTGCGCCAAGTTTTGGATAAAAAGATGGTGAAGTATGATCAAAGTTCACTATTCTTATGGTTACCAAATTTCTTAAAGTACAATTTTCCTGAATCTCCCAATGTTGTGAAATCATGGGAACAATCCTTAGATTATCTGCCTGAATGTGATTTGAAGGCTGAATTAATGGATTCTGCCA
>JANRJR010000068.1:0-5729 GCA_033763845.1 Gammaproteobacteria bacterium
GAACGTTTTTGATTTATCGTCCCGATAATACAGAAAATCATAATGCGTCGCGTCTTTAGTGCCTTTTTCGTAATCGACATCGCTTTTTAGTATTGCAGCAGCGTTTTCTTCATCCTTGTCATGAATAATAACACTTGGGCAACCCAATAATTCTGAAACGCCTGTGACATTACGCGACGTTGATGCATGACCACTTCCCACGAAAACAAGGTATTTTCCCTTATCATCATATTGCTGAAAACGTTCGAGCATTGCGGTGTTCATGAGTTGGTATCGCATAACGGTATCGCTATCTTCGTCTAATAAGTCACTATAACTTTTTGCTCCTCCAATGGCATAGGTTGCCTCTGAATCAATCGCGATGATTTGGATGCCATGTTTTTTCGCGGCTTTGACAACATTCAAAAATGTACCTGCCCATTCATCATTTCCTTCGTGATAATCTTTTACGTCATGACCTTTATCTAAGTCGGTTAAATACAATGCCAGTTCTTGTGGCAATGTTTTTTCATCTAGCAACGATTGATGACGATCCAATAAATGTTCCATGTAAATTCGCGTGACACCGAGTTCGGCAAGCTTTTTCATGTGCTCAATCAAAAAACGCTTCGGACTGGAATGTTCATGTATTTCACCTATCACGAATCCTCGATGAGCAGTAAATAGGTTTTCAATAAATGCGTCTTCCGTCGTCAGTTGATTATCTAGTGCGATGTTAGGTTTTTGGGGTAAGGGGTTTTTTTTTGCCTGCTCAGCCATTTCGAGCAATCGTTCGCGTTTATGGTGTAATTCACTGCTATAGTCGCCACGAAACACAATAGCTTTTTGGGTTTTGGCATATGATTCGTCATTTAATTTTCCCTGGCGTAATAGCTCTGGAAACAGAATTGGGAATTCTTTAGGACCATAACCGATATCGACACGCATGGCATTGTCATCATAAAAAATTAAAGGGTTTCTTAAGTCAAGTAAATTTTTCTTATCTTCGAAATAGTGTTTTAGTAAATTATATTGTTTTTTCTCGTTATCGCATTGAGGTTCATGTGAGTCCGGTAATGTTTTTGCTCGCGCATTGTTGTTCGCAAAAAATAGTATTTTGGGTGCCGGATCATCTTCGTTGAAATTTAAGGCGCGAGTTATCCCTCTTTTTTGTCGTGCGACACGCACCTCCGTTCTTGGATCACGGTAAACTTCGTAGGCTACGTTGAATGGTGCTTTTTTCGATTTTTCTTCCATCGTTCCCTCCTACAGCTCCTCATATTATAGGTATAGACCATCCGGCGAACTTTAGGAGGCGGTTGAGACGCCCTGGAGGCGTTTTTATCGGCGTGACAGTGGGCTACGTTCGGGCGTACACTGTTCTTCATGCAACACACAAGAGGAGAATTCCCATGTGGACCCGCGCAATTGTTTTTGTCGATATGAATGCTTTTTTCGCGTCGATCGAGCAAATGGATTTTCCCGAACTTCGCGATAAGCCTGTTGCTGTTACCAACGGCACAGAAGGAACGTGCATTATTACATGCTCGTATGAGGCGCGTGCGTATGGAATTAAAACCGGCATGCGGCTTCTTGAAGCAAAAAAACTTTGCAAAAATCTTTTGGTTCGTCCTACGCGTGTAAAACGTTATGTCGAATTATCCGCTAAAATCATGAGTGCTTTAGAAAGTATTACACCAGATATCGAAGTCTTTTCTGTCGATGAAGCTTTCTTAGATGTCACGCATTGTCAGCGTTTGTGGGGAGACCCAGAAAAAATTGGGCGAAAAGTAAAGAAATTGGTTACGGATGTTTCGGGTTTACCGTGTTCGGTTGGCGTGAGCAGTGATAAATCTACGGCAAAATTTGCAGGCGAAGTAAAAAAACCAAATGGTTTTGTTGTGATTCCTCCTGACAGAATTCAAGAAAGTTTGCAAAACGTTCCCGTGAATAAATTGTGTGGTATTGGTCCAGGAATAACAAAATTTTTAGCGCGATACGGTGTGCGCAATTGCGGCGATATGAAAAAATTGCCGATTAGTGTATTGGCGCAACGTTTTGGAAATATGGGCCGACGCATTTGGTTGATGGCACAAGGTTTGGATTTTGAACCCGTGCAGACCAAAGTGCGCGATCCGAAATCGTTAGGACATGGAAAAGTTATGCCGCCCAATACCAAAGATGAAAAAGTCGTCCTGACTTTTCTGCAGCACATGGCTGAAAAAGTGGGCGCAAGACTTCGCCGCCATCATTTAGAAGCCAAGACTTTTTTTATTGGCGTGCGAAGTTACGCGTGGGGATGGATGGGTGAACAGTGTTCGTTATCGCATCCCACCAATGATGGTCAAAAAATATTTCGATTAGGGCGTGAAATCATTCGTGAAAATTGGGATGGTTCAGGATTATGCCAAATTCAAATTACGGCATTAGATCCTACCGTTTCGCATACTCAAAAAGAATTATTTGAGCCAGAAGAAAGCCATGCAGAAAAAATAAATCATGTAATAGATAAAATTAATCAAAAATTTGGAAATCATGCGATTATTCCTGCGCCATTATTACATCGCACAAAAATGCATGATGTGATTGCACCAGCGTGGAAACCGAGCGGTGTGCGGGAGTCGGTGTGATTTATTTTATTTTTCGCATAATCGTACACATCGTCACGCCATCAAACGCTTCTTTAACAAAGTGAAATCCTGCTTTTTCGTAGCATCGAATGGCGCGTTTGTTGGTTGAGGCTGGGTCAATTAAAATAACCTTTGCTTTGTAGCGGTCAAAAATAAAATCTGTAAACTGTTTAACTATTTTGGTGCCTAAACCCTGATTTAATTTATCTTCATCGGCGATAAACAAATCCATACAAAAAGTTCCTTTATTTTCATCTGTAAATAAGCCTTTAGGTTTTGGACAGAGCGTCTTATAGGCATATAGATCACAGCAGACTATATATCCAATGGGTTGGTTATCTAAATAAATGACATACGGAAATTCATAGCCGTTGCCCTTTATTTTTTGGTAAATATAATCAGCGGGTTCGTAGCCCTCGATGAACCAAACGTTTTTGACATGAGGAATAGTTATCCATTTTTCCCAGAGGGGAATGTGTTCGGTTTGGAAGGAGTGGAAGTTAATCTTCATCGCAGTCTCGTAAAATTAATCTCTCAGTCGGTTACAGTTTGTAACCCACTCGCGAAAAACTCTAGCACAAATTCTCTAATATCCTCATACGCATAAATCTTCGCGCAAATTAATTTCAATGATGACGAAATGACAGCATCTGATTTATGTATGCCAATAATAGGTACGGCAATATCATACGCCCACGCTAATTCAATGCCTTGGCCTGTCGATGGATAACTGACTTCTGCTAATACATAATCAACGTTTTCAATAATATGCCGCGTATTAGTCGCTTCAGGATTTTCAGCATGCAGAAAATAAAAATCAATGTTTTGTATGCCGTGAAGAGGTTTATACAATTCGTCTTTGTAGTTAAATCCTGTTGAATGTGAGACGTAGATTTTCAGGTAAGTGGGCGACGCTATGCGCCGCCCTTGTGTAGAGATGTCACTTTATTGCGCGAGGAGATGTTTGCTCAGTAGCTTCCGTTTTTTCTTTCCTCAATGCGATGGGATCTACTATAAGTGCTGGTGATGAACAAGTTGCTATCCTATCCCAAAAATTAGTGCTTTTAGCTGCTTGTTTATCTAGTTCCAGCATTTTTTGAAAATCTGGTTTTTCAGCGCTCATAATATCACCTCTTAATAATTTTAGGGAATTGCATTGTAAATTAACTCTCTTGCATGCGCAATCGTTTGCTCAGTGATGGTAACGCCACCTAACATGCGGGCTATTTCCTGGATTTTTTCTTCAGAATTTAAGATTTTGATTTGAGATGCAGTGTGATCATCCGTTGATGTTTTACTGACGCTAATATGATGTGTGCCTTGGGCCGCCACTTGCGGTAAATGCGTAATGCAAATCACTTGTGTATTTTTCGCTAATTGTTTCAATAATTGACCCACGATTTCAGCCGTTGCGCCGCCAATGCCGACATCAACTTCGTCAAAGATTAATATGGGAAGTTTAGTGGTTTCAGTTGCTATTAACTGTATGGCTAAACTAATGCGTGATAATTCGCCGCCTGAAGCGACTTTGGATAAGCTTTGTAATGGCATGCCGGGGTTGGCGCTAACTAAAAATTCAATTTTTTCTAAGCCGTGTTGTGTAATCGGATTTTCGGCGAGTGAATTAGGCGTTAATTGAATTTCGATTTTTCCGCCACTCATGCCCAATTGTGACATGTATTTTGTAATGGCCTTAGACATGTTTGTCGCCGCTTTTTCGCGAGCAACAGTAAGTTGATTTGCAATATGTAAGTAATCCAATTTAATTTCGGTTAATTGTTTTTCCAATAAATCTAATTGATTATCTAATTTGAGTAGCGCAGATAATTCTTGTTTTAGTTTTTCATGTAAGTCAGGAATCTCAGTGGATTTAATGCGATGCTTGCGTGCAATGTCATGAATGCGCGCTAATCTATTTTCGATTTCATTGAGGCGCTCGGGGTTTAAATCCATGTTGCCTAATACAGAAGCTAATTCGCTGGATGCTTCTGAAAGCTGAATATTTGCTGTGTCTAATAAAGTGTTTAGGTTACTAGAAGGTAATGTGTTTGCTAAGCTAATTGTCTTTGACAGTGTGGTTAATAAATTTTCATCCAGTAAATTTTGCACGGATTGGTAGGCATTTAAATATTTACTGATATTGGCCAGCTGTTTATGTTCTTGTTCTAAAGATTCAAGTTCAGAAGCGCTAAGATTTAGTTTGTCGAGTTCTTCGACTTGAAATTTTAAGAAATCTAACTTGCTGTCGCGATGCGACAGATTTTGTTTTTGTTGTGTGTAAATCTCCAGTGTTTCTTGATATTTCAAAAAGAGATCTTTTAAGGAATGCGTGAGGTTATCATGCTGACCAAAGCTATCTAACAAATTTCGCTGTGTTTCACGTGAAATCAAATGCTGATGTTCATGCTGGCCGTGAATAGAAATTAACGTTTCGCTGCATTCGCGCAACACTTGAAGTGGAACAGGGCGTTGATTAATAAATGCTTTGGATTTATTGTCTTTTGATATGACGCGTCGCAAAATGCATTCGCCGTCGCTGTTTAAGTTGCGTTCTTCCAAAAACTGTTTAGCAGAAAGATTATTGTCGATATCAAATGTCGCCGTAATTTCGCAGTTATTTTGATCAGGGCGTAAAAAGCTGGATTCAGCACGAGCGCCCAAGACTAATTCCAGTGCGTCCAGAATAATGGATTTTCCTGCACCGGTTTCGCCTGTAATAACCGTCATGCCAGAATGGAATACAAGATCTGTGTGATCAATAATGGCAAAGTTTTGAATATGAAGATGGGTTAACATAATAATTAGCCGAGATTAATAAGGTTTATTTTCCCACTGCAGTTTTGAGCGTAACGTTGAAAAGTATTGATAGTTTTCCGGATGAATTAAAGTGAGTGTTTCTTTTTTCTTGCTGATGTAAATAACATGATCAGGTTCTAATCTGATGTAATCTTCACCGTCAGCGCTCATGCGTGGTGCAGTGTCATTGGTTTTATCAATGGAAATTTTAATGTCTGAATTACCTGATACTACGATGGGGCGACTGGTTAATTTATGTGGGAACATCGGAACCAGTACTACGGCATCTAATTGTGGATGTAAAATCGGTCCGCCACCGGAAAG
>JANRJR010000069.1:0-2082 GCA_033763845.1 Gammaproteobacteria bacterium
TTGGAGCGGGATAATCCAAATCATTGCAATCAACATGACGATAAAACCAGTAACCGTGAGTGCTTCGCTACCAAGCACGCTTCCGATTTGTATAGGAATTTGAAGCGCCAAGCCAATCAATTCATTTAAAATAATTAATCCCAGCACGCGATAAAAATGTGGCCATGTTGCTTTAAACGAACGATAAATGGCAGCAAAAGGATTATTGGTTTTATCAATCGCGAGAAATAAACTTAAAGACAAACAGGTTCCGACGAGTACAGCATATACCACAAAAAGTAATCCCCATGTCATCGTAGGTTCGATGTGAAGTAATGCGACTAAAATTATGGCAGGAACAATAATAATGGCATAAGCAAAAATGAAGGTGAATAACACGGGGAGCAATCGAGACCAAAATGCACGAAGCCCTATTTTAATGGAAATAGGATTATTGCGCGCACGCTCGATAGTAATTTTTCCTAACGCGGCAAATGCGCCTGGAATGATGACGGCCATGCCGATGAAATAAAAAACAGCAAATAATATTTTTTGTGTGCTAGAAAGCTCAACGAAAGAAGCCGCTTCTCTGCCGATCAAGAAAAGAGGAATAAGTGAAGTAACGGCAGCAATTAAAAGTATGACAAGTGCTGTTGCCCATATAGTCCATTTTACGCCTTTTACTAATTTCCATGCTTCGCGATACGTTCCGAATACCGTGAAACGAGGGTTAGATGAAACGTCCTGCATGTATTTCTCCCCAGTGGTACACTCAAGATCGCTACGCTAGCGTAATTCAGAGGGATTTTCAAATGCCTTATCAGATTGCTCCTGTATTAGCTTTAAAAGATAACTATATTTGGATGATTATCTCTCCAGATAAAAAATTTGCTGTTGTGGTTGATCCGGGCGAAGCGAAACCTGTAGTAGACAAATTAAAACACGAAAAAATAAATTTAGCGGGAATATTGGTGACGCATCATCATGCCGATCACACAAACGGTATTTCAGAGTTGGTGGATAAATATAAATGTCCTGTTTATGGTCCTGGATTAAAAAACGGTGAAATTTATTTGGATAAATTAAATCTAAGATTAGCGGTATTGGAAATTCCGGGTCATACTTTGGATCAAAATGCATTTTATGGATTAAACAGTGTTTTCACGGGAGATACTTTATTTTGTGCGGGGTGCGGAAAAATTTTTGAAGGCACGCCAGAACAAATCTTCAAATCATTGCAGATATTAGCTAAGTTACCTGATGAAACAAAAGTCTATTGTGGGCATGAATATACTGAAAATAATATAAAATTTGCCCGAACGGTTGAGCCGAATAATCCTAATTTTGATTTACAAGTTAAAGCTCCGTCGACGATTAAAATAGAAAAACTCACCAACCCATTTTTACGGTGCCATCTTCCCGACATTAGAGCCTCTGTTGAAAAACACTGTGGAAAAACCTTATCTTCGCCCGTTGAAGTGTTTGCCGAGCTCAGGGAGTGGAAAAATAACTATTAGCAGAGCTAACCCTTCATTTCCTCTTGACCCTATAGTGGCTATATCGTTTATTGTTCAAAAATGCAGTTAAACCTTAAGAAAACCTTAAGATTTTGGGTGTAATATTCTGACAATTATTCAGATAGATTCACGGCGAAATTTATGAATGAGCTGCCTATTAAAACACAATCCTCCATTGAACTTGCTGATGTAGCAGCAGAGGGTGCTTTGGCTCAAGAATATGAAGTCGCAGGGCGTCGTCGTATTCGCAAAGGCATTTTCTACTGGCTGAGGCAGGTGGGTAATATTTTGTGGGGTGTTTTCTCAGGGCTCAGTTTTTTGAAATATTTCATTCCGGCCACGATGGTTGTTTCTGCTGTTTCATTTGGTTCGACTATAAAAAACATGGTGGACAAGAAAAAAACGCTTGGTCTGATTGCGGGTGTTATTCTGGTGGGTTTATTAGATCTTGCGATTTCCACGGGTTATGACCTTGTTAAGTGGGGTGTGACGATTCCGGGTGTGGCGGTGGCTAGCTTATCACTGGCGGCAGTGGCGACGCTTGTGTTGACGATTCTGGCAGTGGTGAGCGCGGTAGATTTTTTTC